>LELG01000006.1 GCA_001045575.1 Candidatus Burkholderia pumila | reverse complement strand
CTTATTGTCGACGCCCTTCGCGCACGCCAGCACAATCCGCGCTCGCAACGCCAACGCCTGCGCTGTCTTGCGACGCATTGTCAATGCCTTGAGTTGTTCGCGCTCCGAGTCACTCAACACGAGTTCCCGCCTAACGTCAAAAGTCACTTCAAATTTTTGACTTACGTTTATTTTCGTCTAAAAAGGGATTCGACGCAATGAAAATAAACGCTGCAGCGGAAGGCTTCAAACCCGATCGCACCGATCGCGCCATCCTCCGCCAGCTTCAGCGCGATACATCCATCTCTAACGTCGCACTCGCCGCGAAAGTCAATCTCAGCGCGCCCGCATGCCTACTCCACGTCGAACGATTACGAGAAGCGGGCCTGATTCGCGCGACCGTTGCACTGCTCAATCCGAAAGCGCTGGATGCGGGCATGCTCGTGCTGATCGGCGTCATGTTCGACCGGGCGACGCCCGAGTCGTTCACCGCATTCGAGAAAGTCGCGCAGAAAGTGCCCGGCTGTATGGCGTGCCATGTCGTCACCGGCGAGTTCGATTTTTTCATGCTGATCCGCACGCGCGATAGCGACAGCTTCAATCGCCTGCATGCGGAGAAGTTGTTTTATCTTCCGGGCGTGTGTCAGATACGCACCTTCGTCGTGTTGCGCGAATTCTTTCGACGACCGCATTTTCCGTTTGATTCGGATATCGTATCGTTCCACTCTTCAGGATGCACCTTGCAAATAGCATGACTATTGCGTGGCATTTCACCGGGAAAACGCTAATCGAAAGCGGCAAAACTCGTGCATATAGTTTGCCTATTCATAAAAAGCGGTCTGCGGAATGCGCGTTAATCCGAAGTTTGGGAAACGCGATAGAAACACTAGAACGCCGCTGTTTTTCACGCCTCTCTCGCCCACTATCTGAACGCAATCTACTCAACGAAGAGAAGAACGGAGGAAGACATGGCGCAGAACCGGGATGACAACACGAAAGACAATGGCAAGCTGACGAACGCGGGCCGGCGCGGCTTGATGCAAGGCGCGGGACTCGGCGCGGCGCTATCGCTATTAGGCGGCGTAACGAGCGCGGGCGGCCTGATTGCCAGCGCGCAGGCAGCGGAAGCCGCGTTTCCGCCGCACAAGAAATGGAAGATCGTGTTCGTCAATCACGTGACGACGAATCCTTTCTTTGTGCCAACGCAATACGGCATTCAGGATGCGTGCTCGCTGCTCGGCATGGACTATCAGTGGACCGGCTCCGCTACATCAGATGCAGGCGAAATGGTGCGCGCGGTAAACTCCGCCATTGCCGCGAAAGCGGACGCCATCGCAGTGCCGATCGTCGATCCAAGTGCATTCGACAAACCCATTCAGGCCGCGCTCGATGCAGGCATTCCGGTGTTCGCCTACAACGCGGATGCACCGCGCGGCAAGATAAGCCCGCGCCTTGCCTACATCGGACAGGACTTGTATCTGTCGGGCTATCAGATGGGCGAGCGCATTGCGCGCCTGATCGACAGCGGCATGGTCGCGTTGTTCATCGCTACTCCGGGGCAATTGAACATTCAGCCGCGTCTTGATGGCGCGAGCGACGCCATCAAGAAATCCGGCAAGAAGATCGATATTCAGACGGTGGCAACGGGCGCGACCGTCAACGAAGAACTGTCGAAGATCAAGGCGTTCTATCTCGGCCACCAGGACCTGAAAGGCATGTTCGCCGTCGATGCCGGCAGCACGCAAGGCGTCGCGCAAGTCATAAAGGAGTCGAACCTGCAGTCGAAGGGCGTGCATGGCGGCGGCTTCGATCTATTGCCGCAGACCATTCAGATCATTCACGAAGGCTTCCTCGATTTCGCCATCGATCAGCAGCCTTATGTGCAGGGCTTTTATACCGTCGTCGAAACGTTCACGTTCCTGGCGTCCGGCGGACTCGTGGGACCGGCGAACATCAACACGGGTCTGAAGTTCGTGACGAAGGCGACCGTCGAGTCGTACCTCAATAAGTCGACTCGTTATGAAGGCAAGACCACCAAGCCGCAAATCGTTCTGATGAACGGCGCGATCAAGTCATAACGCGCGATGAACACGGTGAACGAACCTCGCAAAGCGCAAGTTCCCGCGCAGCTTTCCAGGCCGCGCGGGGCCTTGTTGTCGAACTGGGTGGCCAAGTTGCGCATCCTGCTGGTCGCGGTGCTGTTATGCGCCTACTTCCAGATACTCAATCACGATTTCCTGCTGTCGAACGCGAGCCTCGTCAACCTGTCGCAGTTCATCGCGCCGGTGGCGATCATCGCGTTCGGCGAGATCATGCTAATGATCAGCGGCGATATCGATCTGTCGGCGGGCATGGTGTTCGCCTTCGCGCCCTTCATGATGGTCTTCACCAACGATGCCGGCGCGCCGATGTGGCTCGCGGTCATCGCGGGTCTGGTCGCGGCGGCAATCATCGGCTTCGTGAATGGCGCAGTGACGGTGTTCCTGCGCCTGCCTTCGTTCGTGACGACGCTGGGGACGCTATTCCTCATCAACGGCATCACATTGACGGTTTCGCGCGGCACGCCGGCTCAGACGCCCGGTTCGCCGACGTTTGCGGCGTTCATGGGATCGTGGGGTTATAGCGAAATCATCTGGACTGCTGTGCTTGCGTTCGTCATACACGTGCTGTTGCGTCACACGCGATGGGGCCTGCACACGCAAGCCGCGGGTGCAAACGCGCTCGGCGCGAGCGAAGCCGGAATTCGCGTGAACCGCCTGCGTCTGGGTAACTTCTTGCTGGCTGCGGTGCTGGCCGGATTCACGGGCATGCTCGAAGGCTTTCGTATCACGTCCATCGATCCGCAAGCGGGCGGCAATCAGATCATGTTTCTCGCGGTTGCTGCTGCGGTGATCGGCGGCACGCCGTTGACGGGCGGCTCTGGCACCATCGTGGGCGGGCTGATCGGCGCGGCGGTGCTCGGCATTCTGAACGACGGCTTCACGCTCATCGGCATCAATGCATTCACGTTCAACATCATTCTCGGCGCCGCGATCCTCGCCGCGATGATCTTCAACATCCACGTCGGGCGCATTCGCCGCAAAGGAGCCAGGTGATGGCCGATGCCGCAATTCAAAGCGCTGCCGCCACGGACCTCGCGCTGCGTGGCGATAACATCGTCAAGTGTTTCGGCGCGGTGACGGCGCTCGACGATGTATCGCTTACTTTAGGAAAAGGAGAAATATTAGGCATCCTTGGCGATAACGGCGCGGGCAAGTCCACGCTCGTCAAGATACTCACGGGCTTTCATCAGCAGACGACCGGCACGCTGCACGTGCACGGGCAAGAGACCTTGCTGCGCTCGGTGGATCATGCGCGCTCGCTTGGTATCGAATGCGTGTATCAGGATCTTGCTTTAGCGAACTCGCTGTCGATCTATCACAACATGTTTTTGAACCGCGAGATCGTGCGGCGCGGGCCGTTCCGTCTCGTCGATCATAAAGCCATGCGCGAACGCGCCGCGCAATGTCTCGACGCTATCGGCGTGCACGTGCCGTTCGTCGATCTGCCCGTCGAGCGTCTTTCGGGTGGTCAGCGGCAGGCTATCGCGGTGGCGCGCGCGGTCAATTCGAATGCGCGCATTCTGCTGCTCGACGAACCTCTCGCCGCGATGGGCGCGCGCGAAGCCGCGCTCATCATCGATCTGGTGCTGCGGCTGAAGGAGAAAGGCGGGCTGTCGATCATCATGATCATGCACAACTATGCGCAGACGCTGGACATTGCGGATCGCATCATGTTGATGCAGCGCGGACGCGTGACCTACGAGCAGCGCAGCGCGAATACGTCGGTGACGGAGCTGATGGATATCGTGCGGCGCGAGTATCGGGCGATACGCGAAGCCGCTGCGTAATAATTCATCGGCGCGGCATGGACTACCGCAACCCGACGCAGTGCAAGAGCATGCACGGACGCATCGTGCAGGAACTCGGCAGGCAGATTGTCAGCGGCGTGTTCGCGCCGGGACAGCGCTTGTCCGCCGAGCCGGCGCTCTGCGAAACCTATGGCGTGCGCCGTCCCGTGCTGCGTGAAGCGACGCGCGTGCCGTCGCCAAAGGTCTCGTCGTGTCAAAGCCGCGCGTGGGCAGCGTCGTGCGCCCGCGTGACGAATGGCACATGCTCGATCCCGACGTGCTCGTGTGGACCGTCGGCAATCTGCCCGAAGGAAGGCGCGTTCTTTCAGTCGCTGATGACGGTGCGGCAGATCATCGAACCGGCGGCGGCGCTGACTGCGATCGCGGCGACGGATGAGGATATCGAGCGCATCGGCACGGCTTACGCGAGAATGGAAGACGCGCAGACGGCCGATGCGTTGCTTGAACCCGATCTCGCGTTCCATTGCGCGATTCTGGCGGCCACCCATAACGACATGCTGGCCTATATCGGCAATATGCTGTAGCTCGCGTTGTTGGAGTCGATCGAGCTGACGAGCCGACATCCGAATACGCACGCACTTTCGCTGCCGCGGCATAAGGCGATTTTTACGGCAATTGCGAATCCGGGGTGCGCTGGCGGCGCGGCAGGCGGTTGTCGTACAGCTTGATAATGCAAAAGCGGATGCCAAGTCGATACTGGGCGGCTCCGCGCTCGAAATGGAAAGACCGCTCTCGGGCTGAACGCCCTTCCCTTCTGATTGCGTCACCGCGCTAAAGTTGGTGCGCCACGTTCCGTAAACCAGATGTACCCGCCTTGTCATTCTCGGCGTGCTTATCCGATCAAATACGGAGAACGTAGACCTATCCCATGAAACTGCTTTCGAAGCTGATACTGCTCGCACTGCCCATTCGCGCTGCTCGCGGAGGCGGATCGAATGAGACGTGTACTGGTGGCGCAAAACTCAACAAAATCCGCGTGAACACTTCGCACGCGCTTCCCGAAGGGCATCTGGTACGGCGCAACGACGACGGATCTCGCCGCGCAGACGATTGTTCTGGAAACCGGTCAGTACTTTACCGCGTTTACACTTCGGGCAGATCGCTCAGTTGGCTGACACAAGGTACGTTTGGCCACTGGCGGAAACGTGTCGGACGGCGCGGGCGTGGCGTTGAACTCATCCGGCGTGCTTTTCGCGTCGCCCCATAACCGGCACGTTTACGGATAAGAACGTGCTCGCCGCGACGACCTCCATTTCTACGACGCCGGCGTAGACGATCCTCAATTTCAACGGTGCCTACAACTCGGCCTACGACACGCCGCTCGCCATCAGCGACGTAATCGGCGCATGGGCGACGCCGTCCACCACGACATCGAAGGTCACCTTCAGCGCCGACGGTTCCGTCACCGGCTCGCAAGGCGCCTGCACGTTCACCGGCAGCTTCCGGCCGCGCGCAACGGACAAACATCTGCTCGACGGCACGCTGAACTTCACGAGCGCCTCGTGCGCAACCGGAACCGGCGTTTCGAAGCCGGTCGAAGCCACCATCATCAAGAGGCAATTGACCATCGTCGGCGTCACGCCGCAGCATTCGACCGCGTTTTATCTGTCGGCGACGCGTTAAGCGCAAAAACCGCCAATCGGCATAGGCACGGCCGTAAGGCCGTGCCTATGCCGATTGGACGAAGCGTTTGTATCGCACTGTATCTGCATCGTCGAATGACAAATACGCTTGCAAATACGGCGTGAAATGCAAACAAGCCAGATACATCGGCACGGTGAAATACATCTCATGCAAGCGAATGACTTGCATCGAACCCCAAGCTGGAATTCACCGAACCGTTATCTGGAGAACATCATGAAAGCCATCAAACTCATCGCCGTTTCCGTGCTGTCGTTCGCGCAGAGCAATAAAACCGTGACGCGTGCCCAGGTGCGTGCCGAACTCGTGCAACTGGAAAAGGCGGGCTACAACCCGGCAAGCGATCAGACCATGTACCCGAACAACATCCAGGCCGCGCTCGAACGCATTCATGCCGATACGAACGCTTATGGAGGCGTGAGCACATCGACGCAATCGGGCGTGCGTCACGTGGCCTCCATGCAAGCGTCGTAGGACGATACCCCCGGTCTGGGCCCGATCTTCGTCCACCACTAAACACGCTCCTGGCAAAACAGCAACGCCGGCGAAGTGAATCGCCGGCGTTGCTGTTTTGCCAGGAGCGAGAACTGCTACGCACATCGCCGCACGGTATCGCGCATCGCGGATACCGATCCAACTCTCCGAACGAAGGAATTCGCCATGATGGACCCATGGTCGCAAACCATCACCATGCTGCACGCCTGGAAAAATGAATCGCACGTCATCAGGCCGTCATCGTTCCAACGTAAGCCTTTGCTTCATGAAGCATTCGATGCAGCACTCGTCGTCAATGTGCTCGAACGTCCGTCATCGACGACAGCGGTAATCGCCTGGCACGACGCCACGCGCTGTTCCTACGGCGACCAGACGTGGCGCACCTCGCGCGCACGCAAGTCCGGCATCTGCGCGATGAGCGGCCGGAGCATCGTCCCGGGTGATGTGGTCTATCGGCCGAGCCGCCGCTCCGCGCCCTGCAATGCACACGCAATGATTCTTGCTTCCGTACTCGAAGACCGCTACCGGTTGGCGGCGTAAAAGATTCAGATTTTCAGCGAAACCACGTCGCCCGGCTGCACTTTAGTCTCGCACACCGGGCGTCACGGCCACCATGCGATTCGCCGCGATCTAGCGGCGCTTGGCCTCGTAAAGGGCGTTGTCGGCATCGCGCAGAATGCCGTTGAGTTCGTCGAGGTCGTATTCGAAGAGCGCCCCACGCTCGCGCCGATGTTCAGCGTCAGCTTGCCATCGGTATGGAACGGCTCGGACAGTTCGCGCAGACGCAACGTCACCAACGCCAGCAGCGTGTCGCCGATCTTGTGGTCCCACGCATCGTTGACGGCCTTGAAGCCGTCGAGGTCGAGATAGAGCAGCGCGGTGCCGGTGTAGACTAGACGTCGGGGTCGCGCGAACGCACCGTTGCGAACGGCCGGCGCGGTTCAGCAGCCCGGCGAGCTCGTCGTGACAGGCGCGGCGGTCGTTTTCCTGTTCGGCTTTCATCGTCGAGACGAGCATGCCGTTCAGACGCCACGCGGTGGCGCTTATCGCAAAGAGATAGAAGGGGATTTGCAGCAGCGTGAGCCAGAGCGTCGCCGCGCCCGCCAACAACACGCCGATGCAGCACGGCCCCAGCGGCAGCACGATCATCACCGCGACCCAGTCGCCGGACAGCACGCTGACGAGCGCTCCTTAGCCGACGGTCGCGCCCCAGAGCGGCACGGGCATCACGTAGAAATCGGTAGGCGTGGATTTGCGCTCCAAAGCCCGCCGCCGCGCTATAGTTATATAATATTAGCAATATCAGCCGCACGAAGCACACGGCGATTTCGAGCGCCAGCCAGCAGATATGAAACGCGAGCGTCGGATGACGGCACGCCAGGACCCACGCGACGAATACCATGTTGAAGACGAGGCCCGCGAAGATCGGCAGCGTGCAAACAGGCTGCCGACGAACGCAAGGCGTATCGGGTGTGGAATATCGTTGCCCGCATGCGCCAGCCAGGTCGAGGGAGTACACCTCGGTCTGTAGATCCATGTTTGTCGGAGCGGCGGTCCGCGCGCCGTTCGATGCGCCTTCTTTCTTAAAGGGACTTCAATTTGGATTACGGAATCGTTTGCGCAAACTTGAGAGCGTTATTCAGTTAGGATTGTGCCCCGCATTTATCTCCATTTCACGTTCTCATGCTTTAGGCGCTTGCAATGCTGCTCGTTTTTTTAATGCTTCGGTGAAGGCATTTCGTATTTGCTGAAACTTCCCGTGCCGGGTCCGGTGGTCGGCATGCTGCTTTTGCTCGCGTATCTCACCGTGCGCCCGAAAGCCGTCGCGCCGCTCGAAGGCACGGCGCTGGAGATCTTGCGGCATCTGTCGCTCCTGTTTGTGCCGGCGGGCGTCGGCATCATGGTATCGGTGCAGTCGCTGAGTGGCGATGTGTTTGCCGTCGTGGCGTCCGTCGTTATCAGCACGGCGCTGGCCATCGTCGTGACGGCGTTCGTCATGCGGGCTGCGGGCGATGCTGCGCCGTCAGCGCGCATCGATGAACGGACCGGGAGACCGCGCATGATTGCCGCCGCGTCTGGGCGTGATCTGGGTCTATCTCGCGGCCACGCCGCTGCTCGGGCTCACAATCACGCTGCTCGCCTACATCATCGCGCAGCGGATTTATGCGGCGTGCAGGTTCAATCTGCTCGCCAATCCGATGCTGATCGCGATAGCTATCGTCGTCGTGCTGAAAACGAGCGAGACGCCGTACGAAACTTACTTCGATGGCACCCAGTTCGTGCACTTTCTGCTCGGGCCGGCGACCGTGGCGCTCGCGTTGCCTCTTTATATCGTCAGTTGCCGAATCTGCGGCGGCTTGCGTGGCCGATCGTCGTCAGTCTCGCGGCGGGTTCGCTGACGGTGATCGTCGCGACGGTGTCGGTGGCAAAGGAGATCGGCGGCATTCCATCGCTGACGGCAGTGCTGGTGATTTCGACGGGCGTGTTTGGCGCGGTGATCGCGCGTGGGCTGCTCAATCTGCTGCGCGTGAAGGAAGTCGAAGCGCGCGGCTTTGCGCTCGGCGTGGCGTCGCATGGCATCGGCACGGCGCGGGCGTTTCAGGTCAGCGATGAAATGGGTGCGTTCGCCGAGCTCGGCATGGGCCTGAACGGCGTGTTCACGGCGTTTGTCGTAACCGGTCTTGTTGCCAGTTTTATCGCGCTTGCTTTGACGCGATTCGAACGCGATCAGCCCGCCTTGAGGGCCCAGTGCCGGCAACGCTCCAGATAGCCGACTTCGTGACTGCCGATCAATTCGAGGATGCTGTGCTATAGCCACAACGGCGCATCGATCGATCTGGTTTTCGTGCGGCGCAAGTTGGCGAGCCAGTTGCGCCGCGCTTCTTTGTCCATCTGACGCGCGTGCGCCCGCCCGACGATGTGACCGAGATAACGCGCGACGTCCATCGCCTCGGACTGGCTGATCTGTTCGATTTCAAGTTTCAGGTCTGCGGAAGCAGTTTGCGCAGAATGACCGAGCGTTCCTGCAAGTTCGCCGCGCGCATGCGTTCCGCCCAGATGCGGCGACAAATTGCGCGCGCCTTCGACCACGCGTTCGGCGTTGTCTTTTTCTTCGAAGGCTTCGTGATGGTCGTCATTCCCGGCAAGGACGAGCCGCGTGCCGCCGTCGACAGCGACAGGCCGAGGCGAATCAGATCGTGCGCGGGATTGCCGATCACGGTCTGATCGAGATCACGAATCTTGATTTCGACGCGGCCTTTTGCATTCGCAACGGGACAGAGATTGCCCGTGTGGCAGTGGCCGCAAATCCAGATTGCTGGGCCTTGCGGAAGGCTCTGAATATCGGCCTGTTCGAGCCATTCGTAGAACTTGGCGGTGTTGCCGCGCACGTATGCATGTGTCGAGCGCGCCATCTTGGCGTTGCGCCGCACCATGAGAATGGCGTCGCGGGCCTGGCGGTCGGGCAGTTTGAGCTTATTCTTTGGCATGTTTTCGTCGACGCCGCGCGCTCTGTTCGTAAGGCGTGGAATTCACTAGCGATGCTGCATGGCACTGTCCATGCCTGAAAGCTCCATGCAAGCCGCCGACGATTGTTCATCGAATCCCGCCAGTCGATTCGTGGATGCGTGTCTTTATCTGCTTTTGTAACCTGTCTGCATTGAACGTTGAACGCCATCCACTCCAATCTGAAAGAAACGATCATGAGCAAACTCGAAGGCAAGGTCGCTATCGTCACGGGCGCATCGAAGGGCATTTGGCGCGGGGATCGCGCGGGCGCTGGCGGCGGAAGGCGCGGCGATCGTCGTCAACTATGCGAGCAGCCCGGCGGTCGCGAACGCGGTCGTCGCGGATATCATGGCGAAGAACGGGCGTGCAATCGCCGTCGGCGGCGATGTGTCGAAGCCGCGGATGCGCAATGTCTCGTGAGCTCGCCATCGAAACGTATGGACAGCTCGATATCGTCGTCAACAATTCGGGCGTGTATGAGTTCGCGCCGATCGAGGAAGTGACCTAAGCAAGCTTCCATCGTCAGTTCAATGTGAACGTGCTGGGCTTGCTGTTGACGATGCAGGCCGCCGTGAAGCACCTGAAAGAAGGCGCGAGCATCATCAACGTGAATTCGGTCGTGACGAGCCTCACGCCGCCGCCGACTGCCGTTTATAGCGGCACCAAGGGCGCGGTCGATGCCATCACCGGCGTGCTCGCCCTCGAGCTCGGTCCGCGCAAGATTCGCGTCAATTCGATCAACCCGGGCGTGGTCGTGACGGAAGGCACACATACGGCGAGCATGATCGGCTAGGACTTCGAAATGATGGCGCTCGCGTAGACGCCGCTCGGCCGTCTGGGCCAGCCAGACGATATCGCATCGGTCGCGGCCTTCCTCTTGTCCAACGACGCGCGCTGGATGACCGGTAGCATCCCGTCGCGCGGCGGCATGTGCTAAGCACCGGTGGCCCTCGATACGGTGTCGATCGTTCGTGCGCCATATATTCGGCGGATCGTCACGTCCGTGACTTTCCGCCGATTTCACCATGTGCCTCATCAACTACATCACGCAGATTCAATTCGACTTCGGCGCGCTGCGCCTGCTCGCGGAAGAAAGCGAGCGCATCGGCATGCGGCGCGCTGATCGTGACCGATGCAGGCATCCGCGCGGTGGGACTCGTCGACCGCGTGCTGGACGCGCTTGGCTCGTCATCGCCCGTTTCCGTGTTCGATGCGACTCCGCCCAATCCGAACGAAGCGGCCGTGCGCGAAGCTGTCGGCATGAGCTGTCGGCATGTATCGGGAAAATGCGTGCGATGGCGTGATCGCCGTAGGTGGCGGCTCCTCCATCGATCTGGCCAAAGGCGTCGCCGTGTGTGCGACGCACGAGGGGCCGCTATCGAGCTTCGCGGTGATCGAAGTCGGATTGGCGCGCATCACGTCGAAGACTGCGCCCGTGATCGCCATTCCGACGACCGCCGGCACCGGCAGCGAAGTGGGCCGCGGCGCGATCCTGATTCTCGACGATGGCCGCAAGGTCGGCGTGATCTCGCCTCACGTCGTACCGAAGCTTGCGATCTGCACCACGAACTCACTCTCGGCTTCCCGCCTATGATGACCGCCGCGACCGGCATGGACGCCATCGCCCATTGCCTCGAAACTTTCATGGCGCCCGGTGTTCAACGCCCCCGCTGATGGCATCGCGCTCGACGGCCTGTGGCGTGCATGCATGGTGGCATATCGAACGCGTGACCCGCGACGGTTCCGACTGCGTCGCGCGCTGGAACATGATGAGCGCGTCGATGCAGGGCGCGCTCGCGTTCCAGAAAGGGCTGGGCTGCGTGCACAGCCTGTCGCACTCGCTGCGGCATCAATCCGAAGCTGCATCACGGCACGCTCAACGCCAGTGCGCCGTCGATGGTGGACGAGCGCAAGCTCGACCGCATCGCGCAGGCGATGGGTCTTTCTTCTGGCATTGAAGTGGGTGAGGCGGTGCGCGTGATGACCGCGGATCTTGGCCTGTCGCGCAGGCTCGCGGATCTGGGCGTGACGCGCGATCTGTTTGCGCGCATCGTCGCGGGAGCGCTGAAGGATCACAGTCGCAAGACCAATCCGCGCGAGGCATCGAGCGAGGATTATGAGGCGATGCTGGAGGCGTCGATGTAAATAAGGGGCAGGGCACAAAGTCAAGCACGGCAGTGCATTCGCGGCATTGCAACAAAGCAACAAGGAAAAACCCTTGACTCCGTTATAATCTAGCCATAGCCTGAGGAACGAATCCATGCGCCGTCGCTACGAACGAAGTGCTCGAAAAAATCGCGTTTTCCCCTGCTTACGATGTCCGCTGTTGCTGACGCCGCTCGTGCCCATGGCTTACAACGGATCTCCCTGATTCTTCCGCAATACCCGCCAGATACCCGCTATACGGCTCGCCCGCCCACGGCGCGCATCGGTTGTTCTATGCTGGCGGCTCATTGAATCGAGCCGCCGCGTATGACTACCGCTTTTCCGTCCCAGCTTGCTTTACCTGACTCGTGGCGCAGCTTCGCACGCGCGATCGGGCAGATTGTGCTTCAGCGTTCCGCCGCGACGGACGCTCTCGTGTTTCTCGGCGTGCTGTATGTGCGCGAGTCCGCGTCTTGCGTGCGGCCTGCTGATCGGCACGGTGGCGGGCAATGTCATCTCGGTCATCACCGAGTCCGCGGATTCGCCTTTATTCCGCGACGATCTCTACGGCTTCAACGGCGCACTCGCTCGCCGCCTGCGCCTTCATTCGTGACGAATTTACAAGTCGCTGCGGTTGCCATCGTCGCGGAGATGAGCACGACGTTCATCGCAGGCAAATTCTCGCGTTTCAGGTTGTCGATGTTTTCGAGTCCGGCGATCATCGTTACGTGGTGCTGGCTGCTGTTCTTCGCCGACCGCGGCGATACCGGCGCGATTCCGCCCGTGTCCGTTGCCGGCTTTGGAACGCTCTTCGAAGCTGCGTTCGTCGGTCTCGCGCTGATCACGTTCGCGGACGTATGCAGCGCGCTTGGCTTGCTGCTCGCGCGGCCTTCGGGCGCGCGTGGGCGCTGACCGGCAGCGTGCTCGGCGCTGTGCTGCCCGCGTTGAGCGGCGTCAGCGATGCCGTCGTTCTATCGGCGCGTGCGGTTTCAACGCGGCACCTTTGGGACGCCGCGTCACGCACTGATTGCAATCGTGCTAGCGGTGACTCAGTTGCCTCGGCATCGCGACGCTGACCGTGCCGTTCGTGCTCGCGTTGTGGGCGGTGATGGTCGAGACGCATTGGATAAAAGGAGAGTCAAAGTCGCATGTCTTTCACCCACACGCCTGAGCGGCGCATCGCGGAAAGCGGGCCGCGCACGGATGCCGAAACCGCGACCCGCATCGACCTGGCAGAAGCGTACCGGCTTGATCGCAAGGAACGGCTGGGACGATGTCGTCTACACGCACATTTCCGCGAGCGTGCCCGGCGAACCGGGGCGCTTTCTCATCAACCCGTTCGGCCTCGTGTTCGATGAAGTCACGGCGAGCAAGCTCGTCAAGATCGATATCGATGGCAACGTGATCGGTGAATCCGCGCATCCGGTCAACGCGACCGGTTTCGCGCTGCACGCCGCCGTGCATGCTGCGCGTCCCGATGCCGCCTGCGTGATGCATCTGCATGTGCGCGAAGCGATTGCCGTCTCCGCGCAGCCGCACGGCCTGCTGCCCGGCTCGCAGCACGCGATGCGCTTTCACGGCCATCTCGCGTATCATGACTACGAAAGCCTCGCGTTCTCGCCGTCCGAGGGCGAGCGCCTCGTCGCCAGTCTGGGCGCGATCGCCGAGGCTTACGTGCTGATGGATATGTTCGTCAAGGCATGCGATATTCAGCTTCGCGCGCTCGCGGGCGTGAGCAAGATGATGATTGTGCCGCCGCCGGAGATTGCCGCACGCAGGAAGAGAAGCGCAAGTTCGTCGAAGCCTTCACACGCACGACATGCGAAACGCTGGGCTGCGAATTGTCCACCGGTCGATATCATCCTGACCAATGTGAAGCGCGAGAACTGGGCGACCGCGGGCAAGCTCTGGTCGGAGCAGTGACCCGCCGTCCTGACCTCGAAGTTGCGTGGATTGCTTCGCAGCAAGACGGAACTTGTGCAGCAACGGTTCCGTATAACCGCTCGGCTGCGTGCGTTCTTCGAACACGAGCGCGCACGCGGCCTTGAACGCGAACGATCTGTCGAAGGCAGGTGCCACCGGGCGATAGTACGGATCGGCTTCGTTCTGTTTATCGACGACCAATGCCATCCGCTCTAGCGTTTGCCACACCTGATCTTCCTTCACCATGCCGTGCCGTAGCCAGTTTGCAATGTGCTGGCTCGAAATGCGCAGCGTCGCGCGGTCTTCCATCAGGCTTACATTGTGAATATCCAGCACCTTCGAACAGCCGACGCCCGCATCCACCCAGCGCACCACGTAACCGAGAATGCCTTGCGAGTTGTTCTCGATCTCGTTGCGGATATCGTCTTCCGACCAGTTCGGCTGGTCGCCGACGGGAATGGTCAGCAGGCCATCGAGCAACTCGTTTTTCTTGCTCCCGTAGTCGGTGGTGTTCGAGTTCCTCCTGAACGTGCTGAACATCAACCTTGTGATAGTGCAGCGCATGCAGCGTGGCCGCGGTCGGCGACGGCACCCACGCCGTATTCGCGCCCGCCTTCGGATGCACGATCTTCTGTTCGAGCATCGCGTGCATGAGGTCGAGCATTGCCCACATGCCCTTGCCGATCTGCGCGCGTCCGCGCAAAATCGTGTTCAGGCCGACGAGCACGTTATTGCGCTCATATGCCTGAATCTATGCGGATGACTTCATGTCGCCCTTGCGCATCATGGGGCCGACTTCTATCGACAAATGCATTTCATCGCCGGTACGATCCAGAAAGCCCGTATTGATGAACGCAACACGCGCGCCCATCGCCGCGATGCACGCTTTCAGATTCACGCTCGTGCGGCGCTCTTCGTCCATGATGACCATCTTGATCGTGTGACGCGGCAGCTTTAGCAGACCTTCGACGCGAAAGAACAGTTCGTCCGAGAACGCGACTTCGGCAGGCCCGTGCATCTTCGGCTTGACGATATAGATCGAGCCGGTGCGCGAGTTCATGCGGTTCTTCGGATCGTGCAGCGCGCCGAGCGTGGTCATCACGGCATCGAGGATGCCTTCGGGAGGTCTCGTTGCCGTCGCGGTCGAGCACGGCGGGATTTATCATCAGATGGCCGACGTTGCGGATGAACAGCAGCGAGCGGCCATGCAGCGTGACTTGCTTCGCTCCATCCGGCGACGAGTATTCGCGGTCCGGATTTATGTCATGCTGCGCGTGAAGGTTTTGCCATTCTTCGTGACCTGTTCCGACAGATGGCCTTGCATCAGCCCGAGCCAGTTGCGATAGGGCTGCGTCTTGTCGGCGGCATCTACCGCGGCGACCGAGTCTTCGCAATCAATGATCGTGCTCACCGCCGCTTCCATCAGCACGTCCTTCACATGCGCCGCATCCGTCTTTCCTATGGAATGATTCGCATCGATCTGGATTTCGAAGTGCAGGTCGTTGTGGCGAAACAGGATGGCGGAGGGATTTTTCGCGTCGCCCCTGATAACCCGTGAACTGTTCAGGATTCGACAGGCCGCTCTTGCCGTCCTTCAGTGTGACGAGCAATTGACCTTGTTCGACGGCGTACTTCGTGACGTCCGCATGCGAGCCGTGCGTTGTCGTCGAGAAAAGCGCGCGCATAGGCGATCACCTTTGCGCCGCGCTTCGGATTTGAACTGCGCGGTGCGTTCGGCACCGTCCGTTTCGTCGATGGCGTCGGTTCCGTACAGCGCGTCGTAGAGACTGTCCAGCGCGCGTTGGCGGGTTGAGCGCATAGCGCAGATTCGACAGGCGGCACGACCAGTTGCGGACCGGCCTGCTCGGCGATTTCACGATATCGATATTGGCGATCGTCGCGCGGACCTGCGCGGGCGCGGCCACGATATAATCGATGCCTTCCAGAAACTTGCGATACGCGCGCAGATCGTGCACGGGGCCGGGGTTGCTGCGATGCCAGTTGTCCAGCTCGGTCTGCAGGCGGTCGCGTTCGGCGAGCAGCGCGCGGTTCTTTCGGCGCGAGATCGTGCACGAGCGCATCGAAGCCCTGCCAGAAGGCAGCCTGGTCGACGCCCGTGCCGGGGATGGCTTCCTCCTCGACGAACCTGGCGAGACTCGTGGCGACCTTGATGCCGTGCTGTTGGGTCATGTCGTCCATGGGCACTCCGGCTGAGGTTGCTTGGGGTTTGGTGTGGGCTTGAGGATATGGTAGCGCGGAATGGGGGAGGGACGGGGGTGTCCATGAGGCAGGCTGCGCCGTTTTTGGATGGCTTGAAGTCAGGCGTTTCCGTCGGAGCCGTCGGCCTTGACCTCTGTGATCAGAGCGTGGATTTGCTCTTTGAACTTGGGAAGGATCGTGTTGATGGTCTTCCAGACGATCGTCGCTTCTATCTGGTTGGTAATACCCATGCACAAGCACGTTCCGCATTTCTATAGGCTGCCAGAGACTCCACATCGGGATGAGCAGCGATGAATTGTCTCGCTTCCTCGATGTTTCCAGGTTCTTTTGTACGGCCTCCTGCGCTATCTCGTTGTCGAGAAAAGCCGACAGATCCATGTTTGCGGTGTATCGTTCGATTTTGTCGATGAATGTGCTGATGTGCTCCAGAAAGTCCAGAAGACGCAGCAAATCTTTGCTCATACTGTGGAATGGCGCCTGCAAGGATAATGTCGCGCTTGGGATCAGGGATCGCTCCTGAGGTGAGTACATCGACCTTGACACCAGGCAATTGCCTAAGCTTATGGCGAATGGCTCCGATATCAAAAAGCGTCGTCTCGGGCGTTGGGTCGATCAACAGATCCAGATCGCTTTCCTCGGTATCTTCGCCACGTGCAACCGACCCGAAGACGCGCGCACATTTTTCGCGTGATGCGCCTCAACGACTTGCCGAATCTCGTCGCGGTGAGCTTTATTTAGTGCGATTGAAGGTTTCATGGATTTCTGCCCGTAATGGGTCCGCCCGCCAACATGACAGCATGACGACGGACGGAGAAAGCAGTCTAGCACAGCGTTTTGACGTTGAAAGCCAGCCCGCGCAGATCTTTTTCGAGCTAACGCGGGCTAGATTCAGAATGGCAGAAATGCTCTTCCAACTACCCCAGCAAATCCTCGATCATCACCGGCAACTTCCTGACTCTCACCCCGGTCGCATTGAACCGCACTTGTAATCGCCGCAACGATTCCCACCAGGCCGATTTTCAGCAATTCCCCGAGCCCCAAGCTCGTTGAACACCGTATCCGGATAATCCAGAAACGTGACATCGAGCTTCGGCATATCGGCGTTCACGGTCATCACATAGTCGGCGAGATTACTGGATTATGGGCGCGCCGGTCCGCTCGTCATAGATCGTATGCTCGAACAAAGCCATGCCCGATGCCCATCACCACCGCGCCTTCGATCTGATTGCGTCCCGCGCGCGGATTCAGAATCTTGCCTCCATCGATCACTGTCACGATGCGACTCACCCGCAGCCGCGCCGTTTCAGGCTTCCACGTGACTTCCGCGAAATGCGCGCCGTAAGAGTGAATCGACCACTTTTTCTTCAAGGGATCGTCGAAGTCGTCTTTGGCGCTCGCATTGCCCGACGCCGCGCTCATGTTCGCCGCTTCCAGAATGCGCACATACGGCACGCCGCTTTCCGCCGATTCATCCACGCGAGGCACAAAGCCGGATGACATCGCCAGTTCCTCCGGCTTCGCGCCCTTGAACGGCGATCCATCGACATGCACCGCGCGCGACAACAGCATCTTCACGGCAGCGCGCGTCGCATCCGAGACGGCCGGAATGACCGATGCCGTCGCCGCCGATCCACCCAATATCGGGCCGACGGGCAACGCCGTATCGCCCAAGCCGACTTCAATCTTGTCCAGCGCAATGCCGGTATGTTCCTCGACCAACTGCGCGAGAATCGTGTACGTGCCGGTGCCGATATCCTGCGTGCCGCACGCGATGCGTGCGGTGCCATCGGCGCGCAGATCGACATTTGCGGCAGAGGAAAAGCGCAGCCCCGGCCAACTGCATGCACCGACGCCCCAGCCGAGCGTGAGGCCGTCGCGCTTCATCGAGCTGACGTCGGGCGTGCGCTTCGATTAGCCGAATTTCTCCGGGCCGGTTTGCAAGCATTCGATGAAATGCCCGATGAAAACGGCAGGCCGCTGCTCTCATCGACCTTCGGTTCATTGCGGATGCGCAACTCCACCGGGTTCATTTTCAACGTGATGGCAAGCTCATCCATGCCCGATTCCAAAGCGAACAAACCAGGCACCGCGCCGGGACCGCGCATCGACGTGGGTGAGCCGACGTTGCGCTTGACCGTGCCGCCCGTCACGCGCAGATTCGGCGTGCTGTACATCGAAGGCGTGGATTCGCCGCAATCTTCCGCATACTCGTCGCCGATAGCTGAGTGATTCAGAAACTCATGCCGTAGCGAAACGAGCTTGCCATCCTGCGTCGCCGCCAGCCGCACGCGCTGCTCCGTCGTCGGCCTGTATCCCACGTTCTGGAACATCATCTTGCGGCTCACGACGAATTTCACGGGCCGGCCCGTCTGCTTCGTTGCAACGCCCGCGAGCAGCGAATGCGGCCACATCAAAAGCTTGCCGCCGAAGCCCGAACCGAGATAACGCAAAATCACGCGAGCTTTTTATTTCGGAAACCAAATAATTTGATGAAGTGTGCCGCGATGGTTCGACACCGCCTGGCTCGTTTCATAGAACGAGTAGCTGTCACCGTCCCAGTGCGCGATGGTCGAATGCAGTTCGATGGGATTGTGCGTCTCGACCGGCGTCACGTAGGTCTGATCGATCTTGACCGGCGCGCTGTCGAAAGCGCTCACGGCATCGCCACGTTCGCGACCTTGAGGTCTTCGCCGACGCCGAGCGTCGTGCTGACATCGTGTTTATCGATGTCGTAGCCCATCTTTACCGCAGCCGCAGCAGCCGTCGCCGCTTCGAACGTTTCGGCGATCACGCACGCCACATACTGGCCGTAATAGCGGATCACATCGTTTTCGAAGGGCGGGCGTTGTTCATCTACATAACCGTCTTCGAACGAGTTGCCCGGAATGCGATACAGCTTGCCGATGTTGCCACGGTGAAAGATCAGCTTCACCCCGGGTATAGCCTGCGCGGCAGTAAATTCGAGCGAGGTGATCTTGCCGCTCGCAATGGTGCTGCATACCGCGGCGTACAGCATGCCGGGCCAGTCGACGTCGGAGGTATAAGTCGCGCGGCCTCACACTTTCAGCGGTCCGTCGATGCGCGACTGCTTGCGTCCAATGAAGCGGGACGGTTTGATATCGGGCACAGTGGACGACGGGTTCCTCAGGCGGTTTGCGTGGTGACGAACTTAGCGCATGCACGATGCAGCGCCGCGCGAGTTCGATCGTGGAAATAGACGCATCGCGTGCGTTGCAGGAGATTGCCGCCGGTCGTCGCCATGTTGCGCAGTTGCGTCGATGCACCCGATAGCAGCGCCTGCGGCAGCACGACATATCGATCCCTGAGCAACGGATGATGCGCGAGATCCGTATTGCGCACGGTCGCGCCGATCTGCACGCCGCCATCGTCCGATGTTTCGACCTTGTCGAGCGGCAGACGGCTGATATCGACCACGCGCATGAGCCGTCGAGGTTGAGCTTCATCAGATCGAGCAGCGTCGTGCCGCCCGCCAGAAAGCGTACTTCCGCGCCTTGCAGCGCGGTGTGGGCTAAAGCGCCGGCGTGGATCACATTGTTCACATTGCGGGCGCGTGAGAGCTGAAACATGTCCATGTTTTTCGCTCCCTCAGGACTTGTTGTTGCGCACAGACTGAATTGCCGTGACGATGTTCTGATACGCGCCGCAGCGGCACAGATTGCCGCTCATCGCTTCGTGGACGTCGGCATCGCTCTCGGGCCGATGGGTTCATCGAGCAGCGCAACTGCGAACATCAACTGGCCGGCCGTACAGTAGCCGCACTTATAGCTGTCGCATTCGACGAACGTGGCCTACAGCGGATACAGTGCCTCCACTTCGCCGATGCCTTCGATGGTCGTGACCGCCTCGCCATCGCAGGCGGGCGGCAAAGCACAGGCACGAGTTCACGCGCCGGCCATTGACGTGCATCGTGCACGCGTTGCACTGGCCGTGGTCGCAGCCTTTTTTCGTGCCGGTGAGATGCAGCTGTTCGCGCAAGGCATCGAGCAGCGTGGTGCGCGGATCGAACGAAAGCTTGTAGTTCTGGCCATTGACCTTCAGCATGGAGTCGACCTTTGCATCGATCTGTTTCGCCGATGCGGGCGCGACCGAATGCGCTGCTGCATCGGCGTGCGCATGATTGGATTGGGGGACGGGATGTTGCATCGAGTATTCTCCCGGAATGATGTATGCGATTGCGTTTCAGACTTCGTATGTCGAAAACACGGGCGCGAGGACGGATTGATGCGACGAAGCGAATCTATGCGCTGCGTATGAACGTTAGCAAAAAAGAACGGTCAGCGCGTGAGGACAACCCTGGCGTCGGGGTTTGCACGGCAGGCGGCAGGACGTGCAGGCGCAGGTGAATTGATGCGGATTGCACAAACGAGTGTAGTCGTGCGCAACCGTTCTTGCTAAGGCGCACTTTTCCGCACGATTCGTGCCCGGGAAGCGGACTCAGTGCGGCATGAATGGACGCGCGAACGGGGAGAGGACGAACACGCCGGCGGTCGTGAAGACGGCGAGCGCCACCAGAATCAGGAACAGGCGCACGATCATTTGCATGAGGGCGTTCCTTTCGGTTGAAACCGGGTCAATCGGGAAGGGCGGGCCTTACGGCCCGCCCTTCCCACATCACCGTGCGTACGGGTCCGTACACGGCGGTTCGGATTGGTTGATCGGCTAACGTGCGAGTGAAGAAAGCCCAAGAGAAGTGAAGTAACGATCGGGCAGGGCGAGGGAGATGATCTGGTTGCGACTCAACGCCCACGCACCCAGTGCTGAACCCGCAAGTTGCGCCGCACGGGGGCATGTCACCCCGCGTGTGTACAACTCGGCAAATCGGGCACGACCGCGTTTCCATTGCTTCCAGAGAAAGCAACGAAGACGCCGACGAAGTCAACCATCAAGTTCACGAGGCTGACTGGACCATTGTGTGATTCCAAAGTAGCCCCCGCTGAATGTTATTAATAACATCAAGATTAAAGTCAGATAGTTTCTTTTTCATGATGTGAGCAGCATGAGGTCGAACTGGTAGGACAGGTGCCCAGCTAGCATTCTGGCCTTCTGAAAGTCCTTTGTGCGTAGGCTTTTCTTCAGTTCTTTCGTCTGGACAAGTGATTGTAGGGATTTGGGGACGACAAGGCGAAGCGTATATGTGCCATGCCTGTTGGTAGGTTCTGCTGAGTGTCGATAGTGGATAAATGTGTGGCTACTCAATCTTAAATTTTACCAAAAATACGCTAAAAAATCAATTGTTTAAGCGTATTCTAGGTAAAATACGTTTTTACCCGATGATAGCCCGCCGGCTGGTTTCCGAAACGCCTTCCCCGCATTTTTCGAGATCGAATGCGAATCCAAACCGGCAGCGGCAAGGCGCGCAGAGAACCACGGGAAGCGGCTGACGGGTCAAGGCGCGACGCGTCCGCTCATTTTTAAGAAACGCCAGAATCGACGAACCCATCCTCCCGTGCAACACCAACTGACGCTCGATCTGGGCACGCCGCCACTCGCCACCTTCGAAAACTTCATCGCCGCGAGCAATCACGAACTCGTGACGCGCTTGCGCGAACTCGAAGGCGCGCTCGCGGCCGGCCCCGTCGCGGATCGCACGTTCTATATCTGGGGCGATGCAGGCAGCGGCCGCAGCCATCTGCTGCATGCGCTCGTTTATGAAGCGAGCAGCGCCGCGCGCTTTCTGAGCCCGCAAAGCGCGCTGAAAGCGTTCAGCTTCGACCCGCACGTGACACTTTACGCCGTCGATGACTGCGACGGCTTTTCCGCTGTGCAGCAAATCGCGCTGTTCAATCTCTTCAACGAAGTGCGGGCGTATCCGCCGAGCGCGCTCGTGGCCACGGGCAACGCCGCACCGATGACGCTCGACGTTCGCGAAGACCTGCGCACGCGCCTGGGCTGGGGCCTCGTGTTCCATCTCCAGCCGCTTTCCGACGACTCGAAAACCGCCGTGCTCAGGCACGCGGCGCGCGAACGCGGCATCGTACTGGCGGAAGATGTGCCGTCGTATCTGCTCACGCATTTCCGCCGCGACATGCCGAACCTGATGGCGCTGCTGGACGATCTCGACCGCTTCTCGCTCGAAAAAAAGCGCGCGGTGACCAAGCAGTTGATCCGCCACATGATCGAGACGCGCAATCTGCCGTTCGCCACCGAATCGCTCTCCGACAATTTCACGGATTTGCTAGACGATCCGCTATCAGCCGCGCCAGACAACGCTCCAGCACGCTTCAAGTAAAATGCGCATCCATGATGAACCTCGCCCTCTTTGATCTCGATCACACGCTCATTCCCACCGACAGCGACCACGAATGGAGCCGCTTCATGGTGAAGCTCGGCATCGTCGATGCGGACAAGTTCGCGCGCCAGAACGATGCCTTTTACGCCGATTACAAAGCCGGCGTGCTCGATATCAACGCCTACCTGCACGCCATGCTGGCACCGCTTGCGAAATACTCCCGCGAGCAATTGACCGACTGGCACGCGCAATTCATGCGCGAGGTGATCAACCCGCGCATCGTTCCCTCTGCGGAGAGATTGGTGCGCGAGCATCAGGACAACGGCGATCTGTGCTGCCTCGTGACAGCGACCAACGCCTTCATCACCGCGCCGATCGCGGAAGCATTCGGAATCGAAACGCTGATCGCGTGCGAGGTCGAAACGGTCGACAATCATCCGAACGGCGCGCTTACCGGCAAGCCGACGGGCACGCCGAGCTACCGCGAAGGCAAGATCTTGCGCGTCGAAGAATGGCTTGCGACGATGGACAAAAGCATCGACAGTTTCAAGCACAGCTATTTCTACAGCGACTCGCATAACGACATCCCGCTGCTCGAACGCGTCACCGATCCTGTCGCAACGAACCCCAACGACACACTGCGCGTGCACGCGCGATCACACGGCTGGCGCATCCTGAACCTCTTCGAAACACGTGATTAAAAAACTCATCCGCAAGCTGTTCGGGCAAGAAAGCATTGATAATAGCGCCGATATCGACGACGTTCCGGCAACGGTTCTACCTGCAGCCGAACACAAACCCGCACGCAAAAGCATGCGCAAGAAAGCCGCTGCGCCCCCGAAGCGCGATCCGAACGTGCCCGTGATCCTGTCGTCCGACATTCACGGCATCGATCCGACGCTGATCTCCAGGAACGCCGTGCGCGTCACCGACGGCTTACAGCAAGCCGGCCATCGCGCGTTCATCGTCGGCGGCGCGGTGCGCGATCTGTTGCTCGATATCGCGCCGAAGGATTTCGATGTCGCAACGGACGCCACGCCCGACGAAGTGCAGAAGCTGTTCCGGCGCACGCGCATCATCGGTCGTCGCTTTCAAATCGTGCATGTTCAGTTCGGACAGGAAATTATCGAGACATCGACGTTTCGCGCGTTGATGGACACGCCGCCCGAACCGGCGAAGGAACCGCCGCGCCGGCTCAAACGCGGCGAACTCGACATGAGCACGCACGCCGTCGATGCGAGCGGCCGCGTGCTGCGCGACAACGTGTGGGGCGAGCAGCACGAAGACGCTACGCGTCGCGATTTCACCATCAACGCGATGTACTACGATCCGGCCACGCAAACCGTGCTGGACTATCACGACGGCATCGCGGACGTGCGCTCGCGCCTGCTGCGCATGATCGGCGATCCGGCTACGCGTTATCGCGAAGATCCGGTGCGCATGCTGCGCGTCGTGCGTTTCGCGGCGAAGCTCGGCTTCGAGATCGAGGAAGCCACGCGCGCGCCGATCAAGGAACTCGCCGACCTGCTGAACGATGTGCCAGCCGCGCGTCTCTTCGACGAGATGCTCAAGCTCCTGTTGTCCGGTCACGCGCTCGCTTGTCTCACGCGTCTGCGCCAGGAAGGCTTGCATCACGGCGTACTGCCTTTGCTCGATGTCGTGCTCGAACAGCCGCACGGCGAAAAATTCGTCACGTTGGCGCTTACCAGCACCGATGAACGCGTGTGCGCAGGCAAAGGCTTATCGCCCGGCTTCCTGTTCGCCACGCTCTTGTGGCACGACGTACAAACGCGCTGGCAGCAATTCACCGCCAACGGCGAATTTCCCATACCCGCGCTGCATCGCGCGATGGACGACGTGCTCGACATGCAGACCGAGAAGCTCGCCATTCACAAGCGGTTTTCATCGGATATGCGGGAGATATGGGGGCTTCAGCATCGGCTGGAAAAGCGTGGCCGGCGCGCGATGAAGCTGCTGGAACACCAAAAATTCCGAGCGGGGTATGATTTCCTGGTGCTGCGTTGCGAATCGGGCGAACTGGATCCTGCCATCGGACAATGGTGGACGGACTTCATCGCAAGCGATGGCCCGGGGCGCGAAACGCTGCTCGCGCAAGGCGGCAAGGATCGCGCGGCAGCACCGAAGAAACGCCGTCGTTGCAGCAACGCAAAACGCCGGTCCGCAGAAGGCAGCACCGAACAAGTCTCGCAAAACGACGAAGCAGGCGCATCGAAGAAGCACGAAGGCGCGGACAACGAATAAAAGCCTGTTTTGGTTACAGTAGCGGGGAGTTGCAATCGAAGTCACTCCCCGCTTTTCGCTGAAACTTACGCGTAGGACTTCTGCTATGACGATTGCTTATCTCGGCCTGGGGGCGAATCTCGGCGATGCGCGCCAGACCCTGAAAGACGCCGTCGTGTGTCTTGCCCAGCAGCACACGATCACCGTGCTCGCCAAATCGAGCCTGTATCGCACCGCGCCGATCGATTCGTCGGGCGACGATTATTTCAATTGCGTCGTCAAGATTGAAACTTCGCTGGCCGCGCGTTCGTTGCTGCGCCTGTGTCATCTCATCGAAGAGCAGTTCGGGCGCGAGCGGCCGTACCGCAATGCGCCACGCACGCTTGATCTCGATATCCTGCTGTACGGCGCATCGAGCATCGACGAAGCCGATCTCGTCGTGCCGCATCCGCGCATGACCGAGCGTGCGTTCGTGCTCGTGCCGCTACTCGAACTCAAACCTGAGCTGATCGTGCCGCAACGCGGCCGCGCCAATGTCTTTCTTGAAAGCATCGCCGATCAGCACATCGAAAAAGTGCCGTGTATCAATGCATGTGCGCCGCCGCCCGCCCACGCATCCAACAAGCCTACCTGCCGATGAGCGTTCCACCACTCACCGTCACGGCGCCGCAGTTGCGGCCGCCATATCGTTATATTGCGATCGAAGGGCCGATCGGCGTCGGCAAAACCACGCTTGCGACGCTGCTCGCCGAACGCTGGTCCATGCGCACGCTGTTCGAGCGTCCGCAGGAGAATCCGTTTCTCGAACGTTTCTATCGGGATACGATGCGTCATGCGCTTGCCACGCAGTTGAGCTTCGCGCTGCAACGCGCCGCGCAGACGCGTGAAGTGACGGAAGCGCTCACCGGCAACACGCCGCTGATGGCCGACTTCATCACGCAGAAGAGCGAGATTTTCGCGCGCCTCACGCTGCCGGACGACGAGTTCACATTGTATAAAGACATTGCGTCGCATGTGCAGTCGCACGGTCCCGCGCCCGATCTCGTCATCTACTTGCAGGCGAGTCCGGAAGTGCTGTTCTCGCGCATCCAGAAACGCGCGCTGCCCATGGAACTGCAAATCTCGGATGCGTATCTGCGCGCGTTGTCAGATGCGTATAACGAGTTCTTCTATCACTATGATGCGTCGTCTTTGCTCACGGTCAATGCCGAACATCTGAATCCGCTGGAATCGGAGGATGATCTCGCCTTGCTTATCGAACGTATCGGGTCGATGCGCGGGCGCAAGGAATTTTTCGTCAAAGGCGTCTCTGTTTAATTTGTTGGAACCATCATGACGTATCTGCAGGAAACCAGCCGTTTGACGGTCACCGTCCCCAAACTTCAGGCCATGCGCGAAGCGGGCGAACGCATCGCCATGCTCACATGCTATGATGCAAGCTTCGCGGCGCTGCTCGATCGCGCAGGCGTCGATGTCATGCTGATCGGCGATTCGCTCGGCAACGTGCTGCAAGGCCACGGCACGACGCTGCCCGTAACGCTCGACGACATCGCGTATCACACGGCGTCGGTTGTGCGCGGGAACAAGAGCGCGCTGATCGTGGCGGATATGCCGTTCGGCACCATCGGCTCGAAGAAAGACGCGTACGCGAACGCGGTCAGGCTGATGCGCGCGGGAGCGCAGATGGTGAAGATCGAAGGCGGAGAATGGCTCGCGGACACGGTGCGCTTTCTCGTCGAGCGCTCGATTCCGGTGTGCGGACACGTGGGCCTGACGCCGCAATCGGTGCATGCGTTCGGCGGCTTCAAGGTGCAGGGCAAGTCGGAAGCGGCGGCGGAGCAGATGAAGCGCGATGCGCTCGCGTTGCAGGAAGCGGGCGCGCAACTCATCATGATCGAAGCCGTGCCGACGCTGCTGGCGCGCGAAGTCACCGAAAAGCTGGCGATTCCGACCATCGGTATCGGCGCGAGTGTCGATTGCTCGGGGCAAGTACTCGTGCTGCACGATATGCTGGGCATCTTCCACGGCAAGCGTCCGCGCTTCGTGAAGGATTTCATGCAGGGACAACTGAGCATTTTCGCGGGCGTCGAAGCGTATGTGCGCGCGGTGAAAGACGGTTCATTTCCTGGTCCCGAGCACACGTTCTGAGTTTTCAGGGGCGAAGGAGCGTGATTTGCGCTCTCTCGTATAGACACAGGCAGGTTTATTGCTCAGTACGCTGGGGTCAGTCACTCACACAATAGCGAAAACGATCATGTGGCACGCCCTTCCCGATGAATATGTCCGCGCGCAGGTCGGCGTTGGTGCTGTCGTCGCGTTCGGCGTTGCGCGTGTGATGGCGGCGGCCATCACACGCAGTTCGCGTGGCGTATTTCCAGCGTGACGCGGGTGTTTATCGCGTTGGCTTTCGTGTTCTGTCTGCCGCAATTGCTCGAAGTGCTGTTCATCGTGGATTCGCATACGGCGTTCGTCGAGCTTCAGGGCAAAGTCGCGGGATGCGCGCTTGCGCTGTTTTGTGCGCCGATCGTCAGTCATCGGCTGGGATACGAGTAATCACATCGACATGCCGGGGACGCTGTGCGACAGCACGGACGCCCGCGATGAACACGCCGAGCATGGCAACGGCTTCGACGCGCATCACGTTGATGATCGCGTGCGTATTTTTTTTCCGAGGCATGTAGCGCCCTCGATTCATCGCGCCGCATACAGTGCGATCACCACCAGCACGACTTTCACGATGAGCGCATGCCCCCACACACGCTCATCGTCCGCCG
Source organism: Candidatus Burkholderia pumila (assembly GCA_001045575.1). Taxonomy (GTDB): domain Bacteria; phylum Pseudomonadota; class Gammaproteobacteria; order Burkholderiales; family Burkholderiaceae; genus Caballeronia; species Caballeronia pumila. The sequence continues at coordinate 5,621 of LELG01000006.1, read as the reverse complement.
ATCCGCCGATGCCGCGCAGCGCGTTATCGCCCATGGCAAGAACGAAGAAGACGGCGATCGCCGCAGTGCGCGAGATGTGATCGACGAGGCGCATGGTTTTGCCCGAGAGCGCGAGCGCGCTCTCCATCACCACGCCGCCCCACACGCCCGTGGCCAACAGATGCACCGTCTGCACGATCTCGGCGATGGAAAGCGCGCCTGCATCTCTGCCGCATGGCCGATCGCCGCCTTGCCCGCCGCCGCGACCAGCGCGCCGAGCGACGCGCACCACACGACGACGAGCCCATCCATCGCCGATGCCAGCAGGCCGATGCTGCCCAGAATCGCTACCGCCCAGCCGATTCCCGCATGTGTCGACGTGGCGACAAGCCACAGCGAAGCGACGTGTTGCACAGCCACAGCAAGAGTACGAGCGCGGCCCACCGCGTCATGTCGAACCTCTGTTCGCCTTCGCCTCGCACCCAGCGCTTAAGAAACAACGCGCCAAGCGCGCAGGCGAAGGCGATATCGCCCACCGCAGCGAAGCACACTTGCGCGAGCGGATAGCCGCCGTTCAGGACACTCTCCGGGCGTCGCAAATGAGAGAAGTCATCGGGTTCGACAAATTATTAGAGACATGGCCGCGCAGTCTAAACGAAGCGGCTGCCGCACCGCATCTTCGAAACGCCTTGATAGTTCGACCGGCGCTTCCTAAGCTTGCGTCGCGGGGTGGCATGGAAAGCAGAAGACGGTCGAATCTTTGTCGATGTATACGTGGTGAGCTTGCGGGCGGTCATAAGCCGCGCGGCAAATTGTCGCAACCGCGCCGCAGTTCGGGCAGCGTGAGATTGGCATTGGGTCAACACGCCGCATTGCACATTCACTTACACATTGCATCAAATAGTCATCGTCCATGCATCGATGATAGAATGCCGCGTCGCAATAGAGGCTCCTGGAGCCTTTGTGGCCGTGGTTTTCGCCACCTTCGCACCGAGCTGTAAGAAGCTCGGCAGGTCCCCGAGTTTCATGGAGTGTCGCGTGTTTTCAAGACGCATTTTCCGTCCGCTGCTCGCTCTGGCTCTGATTAGCAGCGCTGGCGTTTTCGGCGCGAGTCAGGCGCAAGCCCAGACGGCCAACCAGCCCGCGACCGATAGCATGGCCGCCCGCGTGCAAGGCTGCACGGCATGTCACGGCGTCCACGGTGAAGGCACGGACAACGACTATTTCCCGCGTCTTGCGGGCAAGCCCACCGACTATCTGTACAACCAGCTCCAGAATTTCCGCGAAGGCTGGCGCAAGTACCCGCCGATGAACTACCTCGCCACGTATCTCTCGGACGAGTATCTTCATCAGATCGCAACTTATTTCTCCGAACAGCGTCCGCCGTATCCGCAGCCTGCCAAGTCGAACCAGTCGGCTTCTACGCTTGCGCGTGGCCAGCAGATCGTCCTGAACGGAGATCCGTCGAAAAACATTCCCGCATGCGCGGCATGCCACGGCAAGGATCTGACCGGCATGCAGCCGGCCATTCCGGACCTGGTCGGTCTGCATTCGGATTACATCAGCGCGCAGGTCGGCGCATGGAAGTCGGGCACGCGTCACGCAAAGGCACCGGATTGCATGCACGAAATCGCCTCGCGCCTGACCGACGACGACGTGACCGCCGTCGCCGCGTGGCTCTCCACGCAACAAGCACCCGCCAACCCGGTGCCCGCGCCCGCTGGCTCGTTGAAGATGCCGCTGACCTGCGGCAGCGAACCGCAATAAGGCGTCTGGAGCGACAACACAATGAAACGCAAGTCCCTGTTCGCATTTTCCTCGGCTGTCACGGTGGCAGCCGTCGCAGCCGTCGCCGTTCTTTGGTCGGGCGGCGACAACCTGCACTCCGGCGGCGCGCAAGCCGCGACGCCGGCCGACAAGGCCGCGCTCATCAAACAAGGTGAGTACCTCGCGCGCGCCGGTGACTGTATCGCCTGCCACACGGTTCGCGGCGGCAAGCAGTTCGGCGGCGGCCTGCCCATGGCCACGCCTTTCGGAACCATGTTCACGCCGAACATCACGCCGGACGATCAGTACGGCATCGGCAAATGGACGTCCGACGACTTCTACCGAGCAATGCACACCGGCCGCTCGAAGGACGGCTCGCTGCTCTACCCGGGCTTCCCGTTCACGAGCTACACGAAGATCACGCGCGCCGACTCGGACGCGATCTACGCGTATCTGCGTTCGGTGCCGCCAGTCAATGTGACGAGCCGTCCGCATGAACTGCGATTCCCGTTCAACAACCGTAATCTGCTGATCGGCTGGCGTACCCTGTTCTTCTCGGAAGACGAGTACAAGCCGGACCCGACCAAGTCGGTCGAATGGAACCGTGGCGCGTATCTGGTCGAAGGCCTCGGCCACTGCGGCATGTGCCACACTTCCATCAACGTGATAGGCGGCCCGATCAACTCCACAGCCTTCGCGGGCGGCCTGATTCCGCTGCAGAACTGGTACGCGCCGTCGCTGACGTCGAACAAGGAAGCGGGCCTGGGCGACTGGGACATCAAGGACATCAACGACCTGCTGAAGACCGGCGTGTCGCAGCGCGGCGCGGTGTTTGGCCCGATGGCTGAAGTGGTCCACAACAGCCTGCAGTACATGACGGACGCCGACATCAAAGCGATCTCGACGTATCTGAAGTCGATCCCGCAGAACAAGGAAGCGCCGGAATCGATCCAGCTCGAAACGTCCGAGAAGTTCGGCGGCGAATTGCTGACGATGGGCAAGAAGGTCTACACCGAAAACTGCGCGAAGTGCCACGCGGAGAACGGTCTGGGCAAACCGCCGGCGTATCCGCCGCTGGCGAACAACCAGTCGATCCAGATGCCGTCGGCCGTCAATCCGATCCGCATGACGCTCAACGGCGGTTACCCGCCGAGCACGGAAGGCAATCCGATGCCGCACGGCATGCCGCCGTTCGCGCAGTCGCTGTCGGATACGGAAGTCGCGGCGGTCGTGACGTACATCCGTATGTCGTGGGGCAACCACGGCACGCCGGTGTCGCCGCAGCAAGTGAGCAACCTGCGTTCGGCGCCGATCGACTGATGAGTTTAAGTCCATCACCGGGACAGCGTACAATACGCGTCGGGGGCGCAGCCTTCAAGTCGGGGCCGCGCCCCTTGTCTTTGGTGAGTCGGATTCTTGTATGCATGTCGGTGAGCGGTTCAACAGCATCAGTCATCTGGTCGGCGCGGTTCTGGCCGTGGCGGGTCTGACGGCGCTCGTCGTCATGGGCGCGCTCGATCATGATCCGTACAAGATCGTGAGCTTCGCGGTCTACGGCGCAATGCTCGTCGTGCTGTATCTGAACTCGACGCTGTATCATTGGGCCCGCTCGCCGCGCATGAAGGCGGTCTTGCAGAAGTGCGATCATTCGGCCATCTATCTGTTGATCGCGGGCAGCTATACGCCCTTCACGCTGGTGACACTGCGCGGCTCGTGGGGCTGGTCGCTGTTCGGCGTGAGCTGGGGGCTGGCGGCGCTGGGCATCGTGCAGGAAATCACGCTCGGGCGCCGAACCCGCAGCGTTTCGATGGTGCTGTACGTTCTGATGGGCTGGCTCGCGCTCGTAGCCGTCCGTCCGCTCGTGACGGCGCTGCCGCCCGCGGGAACCGCGTGGCTGGTGACGGGCGGCGTGATCTATAGCGCCGGCATTTATTTTTTCATCAACGACGAGCGTATCCGGCACGGCCACGGTATCTGGCATCTGTTCGTGCTGGCAGGCAGCCTTTGTCAATTCGTGAGCATCGCGCGTTACGTCGCGTGATTGTCGAATTCTTAGTTTGCGCATGCATCGTCTTGTTCGATGCAACTTACGGCCAGATGGCATGTCTTGATAGCACGCCGAACTCTTGCGGCACTGCCAGGCGGTTGACTTCCGCCACTTATCGGCCGCCGCCCGATTGACTTCGAGCGTCGCACCTGCGCTGTCGCGGTGATTTCGCCCGCACGCGCGGCGCTCGCCATAACGAACTCGAATATTTTCTATGTCTTTTGATTCACTCGGCCTGTCCGAACCTCTGCTGCGCGCCGTCAACGAACTGGGCTACACGAACCCGACGCCCATCCAGCTTCAGGCCATTCCCGCCGTTTTGAAGGGCGGTGATCTGCTTGCAGGTGCGCAGACCGGCACGGGCAAGACGGCTGGCTTCACGCTGCCTATTCTTCAGCGTCTTTCTTCTCTCGCGCCTGCTTCGACGGCTGGCGGTGCAAAGCGTCCCGTCCGCGCGCTTATTCTGACGCCGACGCGCGAGCTCGCCGCTCAAGTCGAGGAAAGTGTGCGCGCTTATGGCAAGTATCTGAAGCTTAAGTCCACGGTGATGTTCGGCGGCGTCGGCATCAATCCTCAGATCGATGCGTTGAAGCGCGGCGTGGATATCGTCGTGGCGACGCCGGGGCGTCTGCTGGATCACATGCAGCAGAAGACCATCAACGTGTCGCAGCTCGAGATTCTCGTGCTCGACGAAGCCGACCGCATGCTGGACATGGGCTTCATTCACGATATTAAGCGCGTACTCGCGCGCTTGCCTGCGAAGCGCCAGAACCTGCTGTTCTCGGCCACCTTCTCCGATGAAATCAAGGCGCTCGCCGACGGCCTGCTGGATTCGCCCGCGCTGATCGAATTCGCGCGCCGCAATACGACGGCGGAGACGGTCGATCAGAAGATTTATCCGGTCGACCGTGACCGCAAGCGCGAACTGCTCATGCAGCTGATTCGTCAGAACGACTGGTTTCAGGTGCTCGTGTTCACGCGTACTAAGCACGGCGCGAATCGGCTGGCGGAGCAGCTGACGAAGGACGGCATCAGCGCGCTCGCCATTCACGGCAACAAGAGCCAGTCGGCTCGCACGCGCGCGCTGACCGAGTTCAAGGCGGAGACGCTTCAGGTGCTGGTGGCGACGGATATTGCGGCGCGCGGCATCGATATCGATCAGTTGCCGCACGTGGTCAACTTCGACCTGCCGAACGTGCCGGAAGATTACGTGCACCGGATTGGCCGCACGGGCCGTGCGGGCGCGGAAGGCGAAGCGGTGTCGCTCGTTTGTGTCGATGAGCATGTGTTGTTGTGCGATATCGAGCGCCTCATCAAGCGCGCGATTCCGCAGGAAGTGGTGCCGGGCTTCGAGCCTGATCCGAATGCGAAGCCGGAACCGATCCAGCGTCGCAGTGGCGGACAGGGGCAAGGCCGTCGTGGTGGTCCGCGCGATGGCGAGGCGCGTCGCAACGGCGACGGGCGGCATCCGACTCAGGGCGAAGCGCATGGTGCTCGGCCTGCTAATAGCAATGGAAATGGGAACGGCTGGGGAAATGCCTAACCGTCGCGTGAAAGCCGTCCGCAAAAATCTGCTGCGACGTCATCATCCAAGCAAGCCCAGTGGCAACAATGGCAACGCGAATTATTACAAGTGAGAAAACAGCGGAGGCGGTTGGCGTATCTCAGGCGTTGGGCTCGCGCTGGTTCCGCTATCGTGGTGGCATGCCACTTTTCATGTTGAACCCTATTTCTGGTAGGTATTTGTCGTTCGCGGAGCGAGAGGAGATTGGGCTACTTTCTCTCCAGGCGTCGGAGTACGCGAAATCGCTCGCCGTATCGCACGCAG
>LELG01000059.1 GCA_001045575.1 Candidatus Burkholderia pumila | reverse complement strand
CACCTCTGTCCCAACGCCACCCGCGAGGTACTCATCAACTACTTGCTGCCGGAACTGCTCGTTGTACTTCGTCATGAAAAACACCCCAAAAAGCCAGATCGATGTCCAACTTTTGGGGGGCAGTTCAGAGGCGGCCTTTTCGACATACCGCGAACGACGTTAGATTGTCCCGAGTTGATGCCGCAAGAACTCGTGGAAATGTTGCATGCCGGATTCCATCGGGCTCTGATACGGCCCGACCTGATTCTCGCCACGATTCATCAGCGCGCGGCGGCCCGCATCCATGCGTTCGGCGATTTCATCGTCCTCACGCGCGGTTTCCATGTACGCAGCACGTTCCGCCTCGATGAACTCACGCTCGAACAGCGCGATTTCTTCGGGGTAGTAGAACTCGACGACGTTTGTTGTCTTCTGCGTGCCCTGCGGAATAAGCCACGACACCACCAGCACGTGCGGATACCACTCGATCATCAGACCGGGGTAGTACACCATCCATATCGCGCCGAATTCGGGCGGCGTGCCGTTGCGGAAGCGCAGGACTTCGTCGTGCCACTTGCGGTACGTCGGGCTGCCCGGCTTCTCCAGATTCTTGTGGACGCCGACGGTCTGGACGCTGTACCAGTCGCCGAATTCCCACTCCAGATTGTCGCACGACACGAAGCTGCCGAGTCCCGGATGGAACGGCGCGACGTGATAGTCCTCCAAATAGACTTCGATGAAGGTCTTCCAGTTGTAGTTGCACTGGTGCACTTCGACGTGATCGAACATGAAGCCCGAGAAGTCGAAATGACGTGCGGTGCCAAGCCTTGCGAGATCCGCAGCGACGTTGCGGCCCTCCGATTCGAACAGCAGACCCTGCCAGTTTTGCAGCGAGGTCTTGCCGAGATTAAGGCAAGGCTTGTCCGCGAAGTGCGGCGCGCCGAGGAGCTGACCGTCGAGGTCATACGTCCAGCGATGCAGCGGGCACACGATGTTGCTCGCGCTGCCGCGCCCGTTCAGCATGATAGCCTGGCGATGGCGGCACATGTTCGACAGCAGTTCGATATTGTTCTGCTGATTGCGGACGAGCACGCGCCCTTCTTTCTCGCCCGGAAGCGCGAAATAGTTACCCGCGTCGGGAACCATGAGTTCGTGCCCGATATAGCGAGGACCTTGCTTGAAAAGTATTTCGATTTCGCGCGTCAGAAGCGCTTCGTCGAAGTATGCCGTGATCGGCAATTGGCTGTGAAAAGCCTTGAGCTGCAATGCATTGCTCAGATTGGACATTCCCACTCCCGATGAAAACGTGAAAGCAGTGAACAACCCAACCATCGAAGGTTTAGGGAACCCCTAATTATACTATGCCGAAATCCGCCACAAAGGGCGCATAAGGTCTTGATTTGGGTATAAATTGTCTTCAGAATTCCGCGGCATCCCGTCGCAAACGGAGTGCAGGATGCACCAGAGGCATCGACATACAAAAAAGTGCCCTCATGCTTTGACGCAAACGGGATCCGGGTCAAAAATTTGGCTTTTGCCGTAGAATGTGATGTGCGACTTGGGGTTCCAAAAATCTCACTGCACATCCACGATTCATGGCGAAGACTGCAAGCCAGACAGCAAGCGAAGCGCCCGGCGACCACACGCCGGGAGCAGATGGCGCATCGCTTCCGGAGAATTACGAAGCGGCGCTGGCCGAACTCGAATCGCTCGTGGCGCGTATGGAAGAGGGCGCGTTGAGTCTCGAAGAATCGCTGACGGCGTATCGTCGCGGCGCGACGCTTGTGGGTTTTTGCCAACAGCAGCTCGAAAAAGTCGAGCAGCAGGTGCGCGTTCTCGATGACGAGACGCTCAAGCCGCTGCCCGCCGAGGTACAACGCGCGACCCAGGGTGCCGGAACGATCAACGACAACGGGGACGACGACCTATGACCTTCGAACAATGGATGCGTGGCACGCTGGATCGTGTCGAAACTGCGCTCGAACATTACTTGCCGGGCACGAATGTTGCACCGGCAAGACTGCATGAAGCCATGCGTTATGCCGTGCTGGGCGGCGGCAAGCGCGTGCGTCCGTTGCTGTGCCACGCGGCGGGCGAACTGACGAACACGGGCGCATCGGCGGTGGAAGCCGCAAGCTGCGCGCTGGAAATGATGCACGTCTATTCGCTGGTGCATGACGACATGCCCTGCATGGATGACGACGCTTTGCGCCGGGGCAAGCCCACCGTACATATCCAATATGACGATGCGACGGCATTGCTGGTCGGCGACGCGCTGCAATCGCAGGCCTTCGTTGCTTTGACTGCCGACGGCAATGGTCTGAAAGATGCGCAACAGGCCGCACTCACGCGCGAACTTGCGCTGGCAAGCGGCTCGGTCGGCATGGCGGGCGGTCAGGCTATCGATCTGGAAAGCGTTGGTCGCAAGCTGTCGCGTCCGGAGCTGGAAACGATGCATCGCAATAAGACGGGCGCGTTGCTGCGCGCGGCGGTACGCATGGGCGCGCTGGCGGGCGACAAGCCGAGCGCCGACAATCTCGCCGCGCTCGATCAGTACGCGGCCGCGGTCGGCCTTGCGTTTCAGGTCGTGGACGATATCCTCGATGTCACGGCCGACTCCGCCAGGCTAGGCAAGACCGCCGGCAAGGACGCGCAGAACGACAAGCCGACGTACGTGTCGATCATCGGCCTGGAAGCATCGCGCGAACTTGCAGTGCAACTCGGACGCGACGCGCACGCAGCGCTTGCGCCTTTCGGCGCGCGCGGCCAGCGACTCGCCGAACTTGCCGACCTAATTGTAAACCAGGTGAATTGATTGTTGAACGCGTGACAATCCCCACGACGCGATTTCAAAAATCGAAACAGACACGCCGAACGAATCACGCCAGTTTTCCTAAAAATGGGACGACGATGTACGACTTGCTGAAAACCATCGACGATCCGGCCGATTTGCGCGCCTTCGATCGCCGCCAACTGCAACCACTGGCCGACGAGCTGCGGGGCTATGTGCTTGACAGCGTGTCGCAGACGGGCGGCCATCTGTCGTCCAATCTGGGCACGGTCGAGCTGACGATCGCGTTGCATTATGTGTTCAATACACCTGCTGACCGCATCGTCTGGGATGTCGGCCATCAGACGTATCCGCACAAAATCCTGACCGGTCGACGCGACCAGATGTCGGGCCTGCGCCAGTTAAACGGCATCTCCGGCTTCCCGCGCCGCGCCGAGTCGGAATACGACACCTTCGGCACCGCGCATTCGAGCACGTCGATTTCGGCGGCGCTCGGCATAGCCGTGGCGAACAAATTACAGGGCGACAATCGCTACTCGATCGCCGTCATCGGTGACGGCGCGATGACCGCCGGCATGGCCTTCGAGGCGATGAACAACGCAGGCGTCGCCGACGATCTGCCGCTGCTCGTCATTCTCAACGACAATGACATGTCGATCTCGCCGCCGGTCGGCGCGCTGAATCGCCATCTCGCGCGCCTGATGTCGGGCCGTTTCTACGCCGCCGCGCGCGCGGGCGTCGAACGCATGCTGCGCGCCGCGCCGCCCATGCTGGACCTCGCCCGCAAGCTCGAAGAGCACGCGAAGGGCATGATCGTGCCGGCGACGCTGTTCGAAGAGTTCGGCTTCAACTACATCGGCCCCATCGACGGTCACGACCTCGATTCGCTGATCCCGACGCTGCAGAACATCAAGAAACTGCGTGGCCCGCAATTCCTGCACGTCGTCACGAAGAAAGGCCAGGGCTACAAGCTCGCGGAAGCCGATCCGGTGCTGTATCACGGTCCGGGCAAATTCAACCCGGCTGAAGGCATCAAGCCCGCGACGACGCCTTCGAAGAAGACTTACACGCAAGTCTTCGGCGAATGGCTGTGCGACGCGGCCGCGCAAGACTCGCGTGTGGTCGGTATCACGCCTGCAATGCGCGAAGGCTCGGGCATGGTCGAGTTCGAGAAGCGCTTTCCGGAGCGTTATTTCGATGTCGGCATTGCCGAGCAGCATGCGGTGACGTTCGCGGGCGGTCTGGCGGCAGACGGCATGAAGCCGGTCGTGGCGATATACTCGACCTTCCTGCAACGCGCCTACGACCAGTTGATCCACGACGTTGCGCTGCAAAACTTGCCGGTCGTGTTCGCCATCGATCGCGCGGGCCTCGTCGGCGCGGACGGCGCGACGCACGCGGGCAATTACGACCTCGCGTTCCTACGCTGCATCCCGAACATAACGGTGATGGCGGCATCGGACGAAAACGAATGCCGTCAGATGCTGTACACCGCGCTTCAGCAGCCGAATCCGACTGCCGTACGGTATCCGCGCGGCGCGGGGACGAGCGTCGCCACGGCCAAGCAGATGACCGCGATTCCCGTTGGCAAAGGTGAAATTCGCCGTGAATCGACGCAGAAGATGGATTCGGCCAAGCGCATCGCGGTGTGTGCGTTCGGCACGATGGTTGCGCCGACGCTGGCCGCGGGCGAAGATCTCGATCTGACCGTCGCCAACATGCGTTTCGTGAAGCCGATCGACGCCGATCTGCTGCGCGAACTAGCCGCCACGCACGACGCCATCGTGACCGTCGAAGAAGGCGCGATCATGGGCGGCGCGGGTTCGGCGTGCGTCGAAGCGCTGCTGGCGAACGGCGTCGTCAAGCCGGTGCTGCAACTCGGTTTGCCGGACACGTTCATCGATCACGGCGATCCGGCGAAGCTGCTGTCGAGCGTCGGTCTCGATGCAAGCGGCATCGCGCGTTCGATCCGCGAGCGCTTTCTCGATGCCATCGAAAGCGCGAATGCAGCAGGTAAGCTGACCAAGCGCGTCGCCTGAAAAAATCACGGCGCAGCCCCGGGCGCGCCGTGCATCAATGCTTCAAGACACGGCGCGGGTTTTCTCCCGCGCCGTTTGCACTTTCAGCTTTCAAATCACGTGCGTGAGCAAGACGCGCGGCGCATAAGGACAGAAGAAATGAACCAGATGAATCCCGCCTTCTTGATGCTCGATGTTCAAAACACGCCCGACACGCGCCAGATCGCTATTCAGCGCGTCGGCGTGAAAGGCGTGCGGCATCCGCTGACGGTTAATACGGCGAGCGGCGTGCAGCCGAGCGTTGGTGTGTGGAATCTCGATGTGCATCTGCCTGCCGAGCAGAAAGGCACCCATATGTCGCGTTTCATCGCACTGCTGGAAGAGAATCGCGAGGCGCTGGATCAGGCCGCGCTGCGCGCGTTGCTCGCGTCGATGCTGACGAAGCTGGAAGCGCATTCGGGGCGGATCGAAGTGACCTTGCCGTACTTCGTGATGAAGACCGCGCCCGTGTCCGGCGTGCAAAGTTTGCTGGATTACGAAGTGACGTTCATCGTCGAAAAGCGTGATGGCGATACGCGTACGTCGATGAAAGTGCTCGTGCCGGTCACGAGTCTGTGCCCGTGCTCGAAGAAGATTTCGCAGTACGGCGCGCATAATCAGCGCTCGCATGTGACGATCGCTGCGGAACTGGCGGGCGAAGTCGCAGTGGAAGAGTTGGTGCGCATCGCGGAAGAAGATGCTTCGTGCGAGCTTTGGGGCTTACTCAAGCGGCCCGACGAGAAGTTCGTGACTGAGCGCGCGTATGAGAATCCGAAGTTCGTCGAAGACCTCGTGCGCGATGTTGCCACGCGTCTGAATGCAGACGCGCGCATCGTCGCTTATGTGCTCGAAGCGGAGAACTTCGAGTCGATCCACAATCACAGCGCGTATGCCGTGATCGAAAGGGATAAGCGCATCGCTTAAAAAAACCATGATCCTCATCGGCCAATACGATTCCCCGTTCGTGCGACGCGTGGCTATCGCGCTGAGTTTGTACGGCATGGTGTACGAGCATCGCCCGTGGTCTACCTTTGGCGATGCCGGGAAAATCGCTGCGTTCAACCCGCTCTCGCGCGTGCCGACGCTCGTGCTCGATTCAGGCGACGTGTTGCTCGAAAGCGCGTCGATTCTCAATTATCTCGATGAGGAAGCGGGCGACACGCACGCGCTGATCGCATCGCGCGGCGCGAAGCGGCAGCAGGCGTTGAAGGTCTGCGCGCTGGGGCGGACAAGGCTGTCGCGCTAGTCTATGAACGCGTGCTGCACGAGCAGAATTGCAAGCTTGGATCGAGCGATGCACGGGGCAGGTCGAACGCGTGCTGAACGCGTTGGAAACGGATCGCGTCGCGCGTGCGACGCTGTTCTGGTTCGGCGACAAGATCGGTCATGCGGATATCGCCGTGGCGTGCGCGCTGCGTTTCGTGCGCGAGGCGCATCCGACGATCTTCAACGCGACGCGCTGGCCGACGCTGGCAGCGCACTCAGGCCGATGCGAAGCGCTGCCGGTCTTTCAGAAGATTCTTGCAGCCGTTTATTCCGCCGAATTAAGCCCTACGCCCTAAGCCCGCGTGAGCGACGTCAAATCCCAGCGTGGCTTAACCGTGAACGCGTAATCGCGCTCGGCCTGATCGGGCCAGCGCGCGAGACGCAGCGCACCGACGAGCGCGATCATCGCGCCGTTGTCCGTGCAGAGCGATAAGTCCGGATAGTGCACATCGAAGCGCCGTCTCTTCGCTGCAGCCGACAGCGCTTCGCGCAACTGCCGGTTCGCGCCGACACCGCCCGCCACGACAAGCCGCTTCAATCCCGTCTTCTTCAACGCCGCCAGCGATTTCGCCATGAGCACTTCCACCGCCGCATCGACGAAGCCGCGCGCGAGATCGGCTTTGGCCTGCTCACAGACATTTGCCCCGAGCTTGTGGCTGTGCGTTAGAACCGCCGTCTTCAACCCGCTGAAACTGAAATCGAGATCGCCGGAATGCAGCATCGGACGCGGCAGCGAAACCGTGCCCGGCGTGCCGAATTCCGCGAGCTTCGACACTTCTGGCCCGCCCGGATAGCCAAGTCCGAGCAGTTTCGCGGTCTTGTCGAAGGCTTCGCCGGCGGCATCGTCGAGCGTTTCGCCCAAGGTTTCGTAGACGCCGACATCCGTCACGCCCATCAACTGTGTATGACCGCCCGAAACGAGCAGCGCGATGAATGGAAACGGCGGCGGCTCATCGACGAGCAAGGGCGACAGCAAATGCCCTTCGAGATGATGGATGCCGACGGTCGGTTTGTCCCACGCCATGGCCAGCGCATTTGCAATGCTCGCGCCCACCAACAGCGCGCCCGCGAGCCCTGGACCTTGCGTGAACGCGATGGCATCGACCTCGCTGCGCGCGACTTTGGCCTCGCTTATCACCTGTTCGAGCAGCGGCAAAACGCGCCAGATGTGATCGCGCGACGCCAGTTCCGGCACGACGCCGCCATATTCACGATGCATGGCTATCTGCGAATGCAACGCGTGCGCGAGCAGGCCGCGCTCGCTGTCGTAGAGCGCGAGGCCGGTTTCGTCACAGGAGCTTTCGATGCCGAGAACGAGCATGGATTGAAACACTTATAGGGATTAAATAAGTATAGCAGCGGCAGTGAAAAAAACGTCCTCGCAGGTAAAATATGCGCGGCATGGAATCTTTCGATATTGCTGTCATCGGCGCGGGCGCGGCGGGCATGATGAGCGCCGCCGTCGCCGCTCAGAACGGGCGCCGTGTAGTGCTCATCGACCACGCTGAACGGCTTGTCGAGAAAATCCGCATCTCGGGCGGCGGGCGCTGCAACTTCACCAACATCAACGCGCAGCCGGCGAACTTTCTGTCTGCCAATGCGCATTTTTGCCGCTCCGCGCTTGCGCGTTATACGCCGCGCGACTTTCTCGCTTTGCTTAAGCAGTATCGCGTGAAGTGGCACGAGAAGCACAAAGGCCAGATCTTCTGCGACGACTCCAGCGAAACGATCATCGACGTGCTCAAAAGCGATTGCGACGCGGGGCGCGTCACATCCGGCACGATGGCGCTCGGTTTTCGCTCGATACGAGCGCGGGCGTGATCGACGCGAAAGGGCTCATCATCGCAACGGGCGGCTTGTTGATTCCGAATATCTCGGCGCGACGGATTTCGCGCTATCGCGTCGCAAAGCAGTTCGGGCACAAACTCATCGATACGCGGCCCGCGCACGTGCCGCTCACGTTCACATCGGCGGATTGGGCGCCGTTTGCCGCGTTGTCGGGCTTGTCGGCCGGTGCGCATCGGCACGGGAAAGAGCAAGACGCACGGCGAGTTCGATGAAGACTTGCTGCTAACGCATCGCGGCGTCTCCGGGTCGGGCGTGCTGCAGATATCGAGCTACTGGAATACGTCGGAGCCGATCACGATTGATTTGCTTCCCGACGTCGATGCCATAGAATTCCTGCTCGAAGCCAAAGCCGGATCGAAGAAGCAGATCGGCAATTTTCTCGCGGAACACGTGCCCGCGCGCCTCCTTGCGCATGCGTGGCTCGAAGCGCAAGGCGTTTCCGTCGATGCCCCTCTCGCCGATCTTCCCGACCGCACATTGAAAGCAGTCTGCGCATCGCTGTCCGGCTAGACGCTGACGCCCAGCGGCACCGAAGGGTATCGCAAGGCGGAAGTCACGCGCGGCGGTGTCGACACGCGCGAGTTGTCATCGGCGACGATGATGAGCGAGCGCGTGCCGGGACTGTTTTTCATCGGCGAGGTGGTCGATGTGACGGGCTAGCTCGGCGGCTATAACTTCCGTGGGCGTGGGCGTCCGACGTGGCGCCAGGGAAGGCGTCGGCGGAGGAAGGGCTGAAATCGTCGTCCGGAACGGCGTTTCATGCATCTGAAAACACGAACCCGTTTGCTATACTCAGACGGTTAAAGGAGGTTTCTTCCGGGTTAAAGGAGGTTTCTTCCGCTCTGGCTGGTGCAGAACCGTTCGCTCGAAGTCCCGCTTGAGGAGACGTTCCCAAGCGGGCTTTTGAATTAGCGATTCACCGGTTCGAACGTCATCCGGAGTTCAATTTTCGTAATTGCATTAGGTGAACGATGAGCCTCAAGGACCAGATCAGCGACGACATGAAAGCGGCCATGCGCGCAAAAGAGACCGAGCGTCTCGGCACCATTCGTCTGCTGCTCGCGGCCATCAAACAGCGTGAAGTCGATGACCGCATCACGCTGGACGATGCCGGCATCACCGCCGTCGTCGACAAGATGATCAAGCAGCGCAAGGATTCCATCAGCCAGTTCCAGGCCGCCGGCCGCGACGATCTCGTGGCGAAGGAACAGTCAGATCTGACGGTGCTCTCCGGCTACATGCCCGAACAGCTTTCCGACGATGCCATCGCCGCCGAAGTGCAGGCCGCCGTGGCCGCAACGGGCGCAACTGGCCCGCAGGACATGGGCAAGGTGATGGGCGTGCTCAAGCCGAAGCTCGCGGGCAAGGCCGACATGACGGCGGTTTCCGCGCTGGTGAAAGCGGCGCTCTTGCCAAGTAACGTTCGTCGCGCGCCCGATCAGTGATTCCGCACGCATTTCTGCAAGATTTGCTCAACCGCGTCGATATCGTCGACGTGGTGAGCCGCTACGTCCATTTGAAAAAGGGCGGCGCAAACTTCATGGGCCTGTGCCCGTTCCATAACGAGAAAAGCCCGTCATTCACGGTGAGTCCGACGAAGCAGTTCTATCACTGCTTCGGCTGTGGCGCGCACGGCACGGCAATCGGCTTTCTTATGGAGCATACGGGGCTGACGTTTCCTGAAGCCGTGAAGGAACTCGCGCAGGGCGCTGGGCTGACGGTGCCGCAGGAACCTTCGTTCCGCGGTGGCGGTGGACGCATGGAAAGCGCCGCGCCGAGCAAGGCGGTGAGCGTCGCGCTGACGGAAGTCATGCAGACCGCGACCGAGTTCTACCGCAAGCAATTGCGCAGTGCGAAGAACGCTATCGCGTATCTGAAGAAGCGTGGATTGACGGGCGAAATTGCGCAACGCTTCGGCCTGGGTTATGCACCCGACGGCTGGCAAAGCCTCGAAGCCGCGTTTTTCGACTATCGCAACGACAACCTCGTCGAAGCGGGGCTCGTGATCGTCAGCGAGAAGACCGATGCGCAAGGACAGGCGCATCGTTACGACCGTTTCCGCGAACGCGTGATGTTCCCCATCCGTAATGTGAAGGGGAACGTGATCGGCTTCGGCGGCCGCGTGCTCGACGGCGGCGAGCCGAAGTATCTGAACTCGCCGGAAACGTCATTGTTCAGCAAAGGCAGCGAGTTGTACGGCCTGTTCGAAGCGCGTCTCGCCATCCGTGAACTGGGCTACGCGCTGGTCGTCGAAGGGTATATGGACGTCGTCGCGCTCGCGCAACTCGGCTTTGCGAACGCGGTGGCGACGCTCGGCACGGCCTGCACGCCGATTCACGTGCAGAAGCTGTTTCGTCAGACGGATACAGTTGTTTTCAGTTTCGACGGCGATTTCGCCGGCTGGCGCGCCGCACGTCGCGCGCTGGAAGCGGCGCTGCCGCATGCCGCCGACAATCGCACGATCAAATTCCTGTTCTTGCCGAAAGAGCATGATCCGGACAGCTACATCCGCGAATTCGGCACGGATGGCTTTAGCGAGCAGGTGGACCGCGCCATGCCGCTGTCGCAGTTTCTGCTGAACGAAGCGCTTGCCGACAAGGAACTGGATCAGCCGGAAGGCCGCGCAAAAGCATTGTTCGATGCGAAACCGCTGTTGCAAGCACTGCCCGCCAACGCGCTACGGGTGCAAATTTTGTATATGCTGGCCGACTGGCTCGATATGTCGTTCACGGAAATCGCCGCGCTCTGCGACATCGATTCCCGCGCGGCGGCGGTCGCCCGAGCAAACGTGCCGAAGAGCGAGCGGCGGCGAATCACCGGGCAGGAGCAGCGCGCGCTGCGCAATCTGGTGATGTATCCGGGCATGGCGGCATCGCTGGATCAGGAAAGTGAGCGCACGCTCGTGACCATGACCGAGCACGGCGAACTGTTTAGCGAAATCATCGGGCACGCGCGTGAGCTAGGCAATGCGGCGGAATTTCAGTTGATATCGGAAATCTTGAGAAATGCAGCAAATGCGCCCACGTACGAGGATATCTTCCAGGAAATTCTCGCCTATGATGAAAACGTGCGTGATTTGCTGATGCGCGACCCATCAGACGAAGGCGCGGCTGCTCGCGTCGAGGAGCAAAAGCGGCTGCTCGCCGAGGAACTCCAGGCGACGGTCCTGAAATTGCGCCACGACAGTTATCGCGCGCAGCTGGACTTGCTGGCGCGTCAGGAGAGCCTATCGCCGGAAGAAGTGGCGGAATTTTCCGATTTGTCCGCGAAAGTGGCGCAGATCAAGGCCGGGCTGGTGGCGAGCCCGGTTGGCGGCAAGTGAAATGCTATAATTTTTAGTTCAAGACCGATTGGTTTTTGTCAACTGTTACGGTAGTCGAACGTCTCTTTTTTGAGAAAGTATCGGCGGCAATTGACAAGTCGGTGAAACCCGCGTTTTCGGGGAGTGGAGAAGTTGGAAGCAGGGTGAATGCTTTCCCGGCTGTTCGGTTTGGATCGTAAAATGTTTGAAGGGTCACGGAACAGACAGAAAACAGACAGATAAGCACGCCGACGAACAGACGGGCGCAAGGGAAGCGGCTGCTATTGAGGGCAAGGGCAAACGCGGGTTCGAAGCGCGTCGGCCGGGTCCGAGATGACATCCCAGGCAGGGCACGCAGGACGAAGCAGCGTGCGCATTGGGTATTCACGGTTCCATCGGCTGTGGTCCAGCAGCCCCGAGTCGAGACTAGAGCGTGTATGGCGAACTCCATGACGAAAAAGCTGAACGATGTACCCGTCGAAGACGACGCAACGCAAAACGGTGAGTCCATTGCTGCCGCTCCCGCGGCGAAGGTCGAAAAGGCCCGGGCTCGCGATCGCCGCGCGAAGGAAAAGGCGCTGCTGAAGGACGCGTTCTCGTTGAGCGCGCCCGGCACCGTCGAGGAATTCGAAGAGCGGCGCGGCAAGTTGCGTGCGCTCATCAAGCTCGGCAGGGAGCGCGGCTTCCTGACCTACGGCGAGATCAACGATCACCTGCCGGACAACTTCTCGGAAACCGAGGCGATCGAAGGCATCATCAGCACATTCAACGACATGGGCGTGGCGGTGTACGAACAAGCGCCCGATGCCGAAACGCTGCTCCTCAACGACAACGCACCGAACGCCTCCTCCGACGATGAAGTCGAGGAAGAAGCCGAAGTCGAAGTCGCGCTCTCCACCGTCGATTCCGAATTCGGCCGCACGACCGACCCCGTCCGCATGTACATGCGCGAAATGGGCACGGTCGAACTGCTCACGCGCGAAGGCGAAATCGAGATCGCAAAGCGCATCGAGGACGGCCTCAAGCATATGGTCATGGCCATCTCCGCCTGTCCGACCACCATCGCCGATATTCTGGCGATGGCCGAGCGCGTGCAGAACGAGGAAGTGCGCGTCGACGAACTCGTCGATGGCCTGATTGATCCGAACGCCGAAGACACCGACGGATTCTCCGAGCAAGAAACGGAGGCGATCGAATCGGAAGACGAGGAATCGGAAGACGAGAGCGACGAGGAAAAGGAAGAAGAAGAAGAAGAGGACGACGGCAGCGCGCAAGCCAGCGCCAACGCCGCGCAACTCGAAGCGCTCAAGCTCCAGTCGCTGGAAAAATTCGCGCTCGTTAGCGAATGGTTCGACAAGATGCGCCGCGCTTACGAGAAGGAAGGCTACAAGTCGAAGGCGTATCTGAAGGCGCAGGAAGCCATCCAGACCGAGCTGATGAACATCCGCTTCACGGCGCGTATTGTCGAGCGTCTGTGCGACACGCTGCGCGCGCAGGTGGATGAAGTGCGTCAGGTCGAGCGGCAGATTCTGCACACCGTCGTCGACAAGTGCGGCATGCCGCGCGCCGAGTTCATCGCGCGTTTCCCGGGTAGCGAGACGGACCTCGAATGGTCGGATAAGGTCGTCGCCGAAGGTCACGAGTATAGCGCGGTGCTGGAACGCAATATTCCGGCGATCCGCGAACAGCAACAGCGCCTTTTGGATTTGCAGTTGCGGGTCGTGTTGCCGCTGAAGGACCTGAAGGAAACCAATCGCCAGATGGCGGCGGGTGAACTGAAAGCGCGTCAGGCCAAGCGCGAAATGACCGAGGCGAATCTGCGTCTGGTGATTTCGATTGCGAAGAAATACACGAATCGCGGCTTGCAGTTCCTCGATCTGATTCAGGAAGGCAATATTGGCCTGATGAAGGCGGTGGACAAGTTTGAATATCGCCGTGGCTACAAGTTTTCGACGTACGCGACGTGGTGGATTCGGCAGGCCATCACGCGCTCGATTGCGGACCAGGCGCGCACCATCCGGATTCCGGTTCACATGATCGAGACGATCAACAAGATGAACCGCATCTCGCGTCAGATCTTGCAGGAAACCGGACTTGAGCCGGATCCGGCGACCCTGGCCGAGAAGATGGAGATGCCCGAAGACAAGATTCGCAAGATCATGAAGATTGCGAAAGAGCCGATCTCCATGGAAACGCCGATCGGCGAGGACGACGATTCGCATCTGGGCGATTTCATCGAGGATACGAACACTGTGGCGCCGTCCGACGCCGCGTTGCATGCATCGATGCGCGATGTCGTGAAGGACGTGCTCGATTCGCTGACGCCGCGTGAGGCCAAGGTACTGCGCATGCGGTTTGGCATCGAAATGAGTACGGATCATACACTCGAAGAAGTCGGCAAGCAGTTCGATGTGACGCGCGAACGGATTCGCCAGATCGAGGCGAAGGCGCTGCGCAAATTGCGGCACCCGAGCCGATCGGACAAACTGAAGTCGTTCCTGGAAGGAAATTGATTGGGGTTGTATTGAGAAGGGATGTGAGGCAAACTCGCTACCCTTCGCAGTTGCCTCACGCGTGTGCATTTCCAGATGTCATAGAAAGCGCCGCCAGGCAGGCCGCCTTTTTGTTTTGTGCGCCGCGCATGCGCAACAGCTTGGGGGTGGGAGTCCCCTGTCCAACCTGATGGTGGTGAAGGACTGGATGGCGCGGCTACTTTGGATTCTGCGAAACGCCGAGTGTCCTTCAGCGTCTGGACGAATAGGTGTGCCGCCGGGTTCGTTGCTTCTTCTGGAAGCAGTGGCGACGCGACAACAACCGCTTTCGGGAACTGACAGTGCGAGGGGTGGACCGGTCCCTTGCTGCCCAGACAGC
>LELG01000058.1 GCA_001045575.1 Candidatus Burkholderia pumila | reverse complement strand
CGAAGTCCGTTGTGCTCACCGAGGAGGGGCTGCGCGAATCCGAGCGCCTCTTCAATCAACTTTTCCCTTCCCCCTCTCAAGCAGCAAAGATTGATAATTAAACTAATTTATAATTCATGACACTAGCTTCCTGAGCAATGGATCGCCATCGTCCTTCGGACCCGATACACCGAAAAGCGCCCCTGCCGCCGCTTCAGCCGCGCTGAGCCAGTCGAAGCCGCCACTTCCGTTTGCCTCACTTCCCACCGCCCACGCCGCCTTTCGAAGCGTCTCTTGCTTGGATGGGTCGTATGGTCCCGACAGGATAGGCTCATCGCCAAAGAATGCGCCCGACAATGGCACGAACAGTTCACCGGAGCCGAGTAGCGTATCTTCCGGTGCAAAAGGCGTTACGGTCGAGCCCGCCCCGCATACCCGCCGCCCCAACCGTCCGTCTGATCGATAACGGGAATGAGCAGATCATCTTCGACGGCCTCCCTGATCGCTTCCTCCAACTTCTCGTAATCGTGCCACGACCGAGCGTCGCATAGCTGGTTCTTTCTGGCGAATTCGCTCAAACGGTTGAACTCATCCAGACCGGCATTGCCTGCCAGACCTCCGGCCAGCGGACTTAGCCAGATCCGATCGAGAAAGTCTTCCTTGTCCCGTTCCCGCTGCTCACGAAGTTCTTCTTCGGAAAGCTTCGTGACCCAATACAGACTCAGATACTCCGACTCATAACTCCATCGGTCGTAGAGCGAGCATTTCTGGTCAAGACTTTCTTCGAGTTCTGCGCTCTTCACGCATTGTCTCCGCCCACCTCATGCGGCGCATTAAACCGCTTCGACATTGAACCTTCCCTATTTATCAAAGGGCTATTGATAGCACGACGCAACCGACGAAAGCGGTGCCTTAATCCGAATTGTCGATGCCGACAGGCAGTAAATCGCTGACGCCAAAGAACTTGCGATGTAGCGCCGTTATCCAGGTGTAAGACGCTCATCGGGAAAGCGAGGTGGCCCATTTCAGGCGGTGAGATCAAGCGCGCCGCTGTTCCTGAAAACCTGCAAAACGCAGACGAATGGCAGTAATTACGCCTCTCAACCGCCTGCGCCGCACCCAATCCCGGTAAGGGTTCCCCGCTTACCACACCCTGGAGTCCCGCCCCCCCCAAAAAATTTTTGACCCGAGTGCCGTAAACCAACATAACGGCGGTCATCCCGCATCACAAATATGAGGACTCGACTGTGCTGATTCTGGTAGGAACGCTCGTGACATTGCTGTCTGTTTTCGGTAGCTACGCTATCGAAGGCGGTCACCTTGGCGCGCCCATGCAGCCCGTCGAAATTCTAATGATCGGGGGCGCGGGCACCGGCGCGTTCATCCTCGGCAACAACGTCAAGACCATCAAGGCGACGTTGCGCGTCATCCCCACGCTGCCCAAAATGTACATGGAGCGAATGGGCCTGCTCACGTCCGGCTCGCCAAGGCGCGCAAGGAAAGCACGCTCGCCCTCGAATTCGATATCGACGATCCCTTCAAGAGCCCGATCTTTGCTCAGTACCCGAACGTGCTCGCGGAGCATCACATTGTCGAATTCATCACGGATTATTTGCGCCTCCTGATGGTCGGCGGCAACATGAATGCGTTCGAGATCGAAAGCCTGATGGACGAGGAAATCGAAACACATCATGTGGAAGGCGAAGCGCCCGCGCATGCGCTGACGAAGGTCGGCGACGCGATGCCCGCATTCGGCATCGTCGCGGCGGTGATGGGCGTGGTGAACACGATGGACTCCGCCGATCAGCCGCCCGCCATTCTTGGCGAGATGATCGCGCAGGCACTCATCGGCACCTTCCTCGGCTTCTGCTTTCGTACGGTTTCATCGGCCCGCTGGCCAGCGTCGCGGAGCAGCGTCTGGCCGAGCAAACCAAGATACTCCAGTGTATTAAGGTCACGATTCTCGTTAGCCTCAATGGCTACGCGCCGTCCATCGCCGTGGAATTCGGCCGCAAAGTGCTGTTTTCGACCGAGCGCCCGTCGTTGCGGAACTCGAAGCGCACACGTGCGCAAGGTCAAGGCAAAGTAAGTCATGAGCAGCCCCGAAAAAGACCGGCTCATTTTTCATCAAGCGCATCTTCAAGGATGGCAAGGGCCATCACGGCGGCGCGTGGAAGCTCGCCTACGCGGACTTCATGACCGCGATGATGGCCTTCTTCCTGTTGATGTGGCTTTTGTCGTCGACGTCGCCCGTGCAGCGCCGGGGCTTGCCGAGTATTTTCAGATGCCGCTCAAGACGGCGATAGTCGGCGGCAAGACCGTCGGCATGGACAACAGCATCATCGAAGGCGGCGGGCGCGATATTTCCAGCGAAGAGCCGGGGGCCGCGCGCCGAACGGATGGCAAGACGCAACTCGCGCAACGCTCGTCAACCATGAAAACGGATGACGAGCTGCTCAAGGCCGCGGCCAACGAAATGGAGCGCCGCGAACAGGAACGCCTGCACGATCTGCAAATCAAGCTGATGGCCGCGATTGAAGCCAATCCGACGATGCGCCAGTTCAGGTAGCAGATTCGCATCGAGATCGTCGATACGCAGAAGCGGTCGATGTTCGCGCTCTCCAGCAACAACGTGCAGCCGTATATGTGCGACATCCTGCGCGAAATCGGCAAGACGCTGAATGGCGTGCCGAATCGCCTCGTCGTGCAGGGGCCATACAGATGCCGTCGTGCAGTACGCGGGCGGCGAGAAAGGCTATAGCAACTGGGAGCGAACGTGTCGCGGCGCGAACTGGTTGCGGGCGGCATGGATGAATCGAAGGTGCTGCGCGTGTTCGGGCTCGCATCGACGCAAAACCTGAACCGCAAGGATCTGATGGATCCTGAGAACCGGCGCATCAACGTGATTGTGCTGAATCATCGCGCGGAAATGCAGATGCTTCAGGACGATGGCGGCGGACGCGGCACGACCATCGACAGCGGTTTCGGGCGGCGCGGGCATGCTCGATTCGACGCTGCCGCGTGCGGACATCACGCAGGCGGTGCGCGCGTCCATAACGCAATGATACGGACTCAAGACTCCACACGTTTGCGCCGACAACCTTACAAGAAGACCCGCGAGAGAAGCCATGAACAAGAACATTCTGGCAATCGATGATTCCGCCGCCATGCGGCAAATCCTTTCAGCCACGCTAACGCAGGCGGGGTACGAAGTGACGGTTGCATCGGACGGCAACGAAAGCCTGGAATGGGCGCTTGCCGAACGCTTCGATCTCGTGCTAACGACGGAATCCGGCAAGACGTTCAAGGATTCAGCACGCGAAGCGGGCGCGATGGGGGAAAACCGGTCGATTCGGACTTGCTGACCGAATTGGTCGCAGCGCTCTCGGAACCTCAAGAGCAGCATTGAGCAATTCAATTAATAGGGTGAATATGAATAGGGTGATCTGAAAGCAATGACATACATTCGACATTACCCAGTTCTATCAGACCTTCTTCGACGAGGCCGATGAACACCTCGCGCAGATGGAGCAGCTGCTCCTCGTGCTGGACATCGCCAATCCCGATCCCGAAGACCTCGCGGCGATCTTCCGCACGGCGCATTCGATCAAGGGCGGCGCGGCGACGTTCGGTTTCACCGCGCTGACGGAAACGACGCACATCCTCGAATCGCTGCTGGATCGCGCGCGCAATAACGAACTGGTTCTGCGCCGGGACATGATCGACACGTTCCTCGCCACGAAGGACGTGTTGCAGGATCAGCTCGCCGCGTATCGCGCGAGCACCGAGCCGAACATGGAAGCCGCCATCGCGATCTGCGCGAAACTCGAACGTCTGAACGAACGAAGACGCGGTGCCGCCGGTTGCAGAACCGACGCCCCTGCCGCAATACGAAGGCGTGAACGTGCCGCTTGCGTACGTCGTCGAACAGGCGATAGAAGCTATCGAAGACGATGGCAATTGGGACGGCGCGTTCGAACTCGCGGACACGCAACAGAATGAAGGAAACGCTGCAGACAGCAATGCAGCGGAAGTTGAATCCCACCTGAAAATTACGCTACGGGGGTGCGAAGGACTGGAGACGCTGACTGAAGAGTTGGGGAATCTGGGCAAAATATCGTCGGGGAACACAAGACCGATGCCGAACTCGTGCTGTGGCTTGAATCGGACGTCAGTACCGACGATATCGTGGCCGTGTGCTGCTTCGTGATCGATGAAAGTCAGATCACGATCGGCCGTGGCCAAGCGGCGGAGCCAGCCGCAACGAAAGAACCGTCGAACACGACGGCACAGGCTGTAGAGAAGTACCGGCAGCACCGGAAGTGCACCACGCACTGCAAAAGCCGGGCGTATCGCAGGCGCAGGAAAGGTCTGCATCCACATCGGTCAATAAAAATAAAAACGAGGAGCCGGCAAAGACTGTGGCGGAACTCGCCGCCTTGCCACCCAAAGTCAACAGCTGAAGCAGAAAAGAAAACAAGCCCGCAAGCCGCCGCAAGCGCGGAAGGCAGTTCCATTCGCGTGGGCGTGGAAAAGGTCGATCAGCTCATCAACCTGGTCGGCGAACTGGTCATCACGCAGGCGATGCTCGCGGAAACCACGAGCGCATTCGATCCCGCCTTGCATGACGGTTTTTTCAACGGCATGGCGCAGCTCGAACGCAACGCGCGCGACCTTGCAAGAGGCCATCATGTCCATCCGCATGATGCCAATGGATTACGTATTCAGTCGCTTCCCGCGCCTCGTGCGTGACATTGCCGGCAAGCTCGGCAAGGAAGTGGAACTCGTCACGTTCGGTCAGGCAACCGAACTGGACAAGAGCCTGATCGAACGCATCATCGATCCGCTCACGCATCTCGTGCCACGGTATCGAAACCGTGGAGAAACGCCGCGAAGCGGGCAAGCCGACCACCGGCCAGCTCGTGCTGTCGGCGGCTCATCATGGCGGCAATATCGCCATCGAAGTGAGCGACGATGGCGCGGGCCTGCGCCGCGATAAAATTCTCCCAAGGCGCAAAAACAAGGTCTCGCCGTCAGCGATTCCATGTCAGACGAAGACGTCTGGCAACTTATCTTCATGCCGGGCTTCTCGACCGCCGAACAGGTCACGGACATTTCCGGACGCGGCGTGGGCATGGACGTGGTGAAGCGCAACATTCAGTCGATGGGCGGGCACAACGACGCACATCGTGTTGCCGCTCACGCTGGCCATTCTCGATGGCATATCGGTAAAGGTCGGCAACGAGATCTTCATCCTGCCGCTGGTGGCGCTACATCAGGTCTTCGATGTCGAAGGCGCGTGCACCGAGCTGACGCAGGGCATCGTCACGCTTCTGCAAACCGAGGGCCGTCGCATGGCCATGCTGATCGACGAACTGGTCGGCCAGCAGCAAAAGTGGTCGTGAAGAACCTCGAAACCAATTGCGCAATTCGGAGTTCGTGCGGCGCTATCTCGCGCTGGAAAAGATTCGCATCGTCGCCGAGGATTTGCAGAGCGCGCATCCGCGCAAGGTCGCGTTCATGCCGCGCTCAGGGCAAGTGATGGTCAAGAAGCTGATGACGCAGCAGGATATCCGGTCGTCGTCGAGCGTGAAAAGGCGCTCGTGCAGCGCACGCCGGAAGAACGCGCAGAGAAGCTCGCCAAAGCGCGGGCGCGCGTCGAATTGTTCAAGCCGCGCGGGATAAAGACGGTGGAGGGAGCATGAGCACAGGCAACACTTCGAAGATCAAGGTGCTGGGCGTCGATGACTCGGCGCTCGTTCGCAGCCTGATGACGGAGATCATCAATTCGCAGCCCGACATGCACGTGTGCGCGACCGCGCCCGACCCGCTCGTCGCGCGCGAACTCATCAAGCTGCACAACCCGGACGGGCTAATGCTCGACATCGAAATGCCGCGCATGAAGCAGGTGACGCACGCGGGGCGGCCACCGCCGCGACTCAGGCGCAGGCGCAAGCCACGCACAAGCCCGCGCCGTATCTGAACAATCCGTTGCTATCGACGGAAAAGCTGGTAATCGTCGGCGCATCGACGGGCGGCACGGAAGCCATCCGCGAAGTGCTCACGCCTTTGCCGCCGAACGCGCCGGCGGTGACGATCGCGCAGCACATGCCGCCGGGTTTCACGAAATCGTGCGCGTAGCGCCTGAACGGGCTGTGCCGCATTACCGTGAAGGAAGCGAAGCACGGCGAGCGCGTGTTGCTGGAGATGCAGAACGCGGGCGCGTACACGCTTGCGCAGGATGAAGCGAGTTGCGTGGTATTCGGCATGCCGCACGAAGCGATTGCAATGGGCGGCGCGAGCGAAATCGCGCCGCTTTCGGAAATGAGCCGGCGCGTCATGGCGCGCCTTGTATCGATGGGCAAAGGCGTACAGCGCGTCTGATAACTTTTGATTTTCGCGGCGTCGCCGCATTGGAACACGGGAGTAGCAATGAACAAGAACATGAAGATCCTCATCGTCGATGACTTTCCGACGATGAGCCGTATCGTGCGCAATCTGCTCAAGGAACTGGGCTACACGAACGTCGACGAAGCCGAAGACGGCCAGGCTGGCCTCGCGCGCCTGCGCGGGCGGCGGCTTCGACTTCATGATCTCCGACTGGAACATGCCGAACCTCGACGGCCTCGCGATGCTCCAGCAGATCCGCGCGGACGCGGCGTTGTCGCAACCTGCCGGTGCTGATGGTGACGGCGGAATCGAAGAAGGAAAACATCATCGCGGCGGCACAGACCGGTGCGAACGGTTATGTCGTGAAGCCGTCCACGGCTGCCACGCTCGACGAGAAAGTCACCAAGATTCTCGAAAAGATAGCCAAAGCGGGGAGATGATCGTGACCGATCAACAGACTTCTGATCTGGACATGGCCGCCGCGATAATGGAAGACGCGTCGAGCGACCGCATTCTGAGGTGCATCGGCCAGCTCACGCGCACGCTGCGCGACTCGATGCGCGAGCTGGGCCTCGACAAGCAGGTCGAAGCGGCGGCGCAAGCCGTGCCCGACGCGCGCGACCGCCTGAAGTACGTCGCTACGATGACCGAGCAGGCGGCAGAACGCGCGCAACGCCATCGAAATGGCCGCAGCCGCTTCAGGAAGCGATGCAGCGCGAAGCGCAGTCGCTGGAGGCTCGCGGGTCGGAATGTTACGGCGCGCCGCTGCCGGAAGGCGAAGGACGCGTTGCTGGCGGAAACGCGCACCTTCCTGCAAAGCGTGCCGGAACGCACGCAAGCTACGCACGCTCAACTCATGGAAATCATGCTCGCGCAAGGTTTTCAGGACTTGACCGGTCAGGTAATCAAGAAGATTACGGACGTCGTGTATCTGATCGAACAGCAATTGTTGGGCGTGCTGCTCGAAAACATCGCACCGGAGCGGCGCGAGCAGTTCGCGGCATCGACGGCCATGCTGATATCGGCCACCAGCAGCCTGGAAAGGCCTGCTGAACGGGCCGCAGGTCAATCCGGAAGGCAAGAGCGATGTCGTGCAGGACAGTCGCAGGTGGACAATCTACTGGCCAGCCTCGGGTTCTAAGCCTCTGCCTCACGGGCGATAATCGAAGTCAGTAACATGCGACGCGGTGCGCAAACGATTTGCGCACCGCGTTTTTACGCGCGTTGATATCGGTTTGCGAACGGATGGACGGTTCCTTTCGGATAGCATACTGTCGGATGCTGCATAAGAAGAATTGCTGCGAATCTAATAGCAGGTTTGCTGTCACTTGATGGTCGTGCATAGGCGCGAAACCGGTAAAAAATATCGATTGGAGGCCCAGTGAAGGCAACGAAGCAATCCCGTAACGGGCATCTGTAAAGGCGCTGGCGCTCGTTGCAGGCGCAATCGGCGCATGCGCCGCCATGCCCGCATTTGCCTTCCTCGGCGGCGATCCGCTGAGCAGGCCGCAGGGCGCGGATGTTCACTACGACCAAGGTCCGGCGTATCGTCCACGACGGCTGCCGCGAACTACACGGTCCGCTCCACGACGCTCGGCAGCGGCACGGTCGTCAACGAATATGTCGGCAGCGACGGCACGGTGTTCGTCATCGCGTGGAAAGGGCCGCGCGTACTGGATTTCGCCACGTTGCTCGGCAGCTATTTCCCGCAGTATCAGGCAGGTGTGAAGGCCCAAGCGCACCGCGCGCGGCAGTCGCGGGCCGGTGAGCGTGCAGGACTCGGGTCTCGTCGTCCAGTCCAGCGGACATATAGGCGCCTTCGCTGGCAATGCCTATCTGCCTCAATCCTTGCCCGCCGGCGTATCCGCCAGCGACATTCAATAAGCGACGGGAGATATCGCATGCGTGTATCGACTCTCGGCTCCGGCGCTTCGTCCTCTTCGCTTGGACGCTGGCTCGGCGCGATCCTTCTCGCGCTGATGCTCGCCGCGTGCGGCGGCAGCGACAACAACTCAGGTTTGGGCGGCTCATCGGGTGGCGGCAGCAGCGGGGGGCACCAGCACCGCAACGGCTCAGCCCTCGGCGGTCAACAATACCAACGCCGTGTGCCCATCAGCGTGAATTCCAGCGCGGCGGGCTTCGTCAATATTCCGAATGTGTTGGTGAAGGTGTGCGCGCCCGGCAGCACGACGATCTGCCAGACAATCGACAACATTCAGCTCGATACGGCGCCCTTCGGTCTGCGGATTCTCAGTTCATCGGCGTCCGCCGTGTTGGGCAACCTCGGGGTCACGCGTGCGGCGAACGGCGAGGCAACTCGCTGAATGCGCGGGCTCCGCCGATGGCTACACGTGGGGCACCATCCGCACAGCCGACATCAGCATGGCACGGAGACGGCATCGAGCGTGCCGGTTGCAAATCATCGGCGATCTCGACGCGTCCGCCGCGCCCACGGGCCTCAACGGCTGTCCGTCCGGGAACGATAGAGCAACATCAGCCAGATCGGCGCGAACGGCATTCTGGGGCGTTGGCCCGGCAAAATTTACGACTGCGGCTCCTCATGCGTGAGCACCGCGCAAAATGCGATGTACTTCTCCTGCACGAACGACGCGAACTGCACGGGCACGACCGTACCGCTCGCGCAGCAGGTGACGAAATTCGCCGCCGACAACAACGGCGTGATCATCCAGTTGCCGCCGGTGGCGGATACCGGCTCGGCGAGCGCCAGCGGGACGCTGATATTCGGCATCGGTACACAGAGCAACACACGTTCACGGGCGTGACGAAGTTCGGCACGGACGGCTACGGCCACCTCTCGGGCGTTTATAAGGGCACGAAGTATCAGACTTTCTTCGATACCGGATCGAACGGCAACTTCTTCCAGGACAGCTTCCCGCTGTGTTCGAGCACGAGCTCGTTCTATTGCCCAACTTCAGAGCAGTCGCTGTCGGCGGTCATCACGGGGACGAGTTCAGCGGCGAACCGCGTGACCGTGCCGTTCGAGATGGTGAGCGCGCGCACGCTGACGTCGGGCGGTGGCAAGTACGCGTTCAACAGCCTGAGCGTGGGCGGCCAGTTGGGCATGTCGGGCTTCTTCGACTTCGGCCTGCCGTTCTTCTTTCGGGCGGCATGCGTATGTCAGGTATGACTCGCCGGGAAGCTCGCCTTACGTGGCTTCTAAGGTTTCGTTTCATTCGATGCAAATCGGCTGCGCTTCCAGGCACAGCCAGTTTTTTATTGCCCGTCCGCCCTTGCTTGCGGCGGCGCGCGTTCGAACGCGAAGTTGTAGAGCCAGCGCGGCAGCACATGCAGCAGCATCCCGACAATGCGCATCTGCCACGGAAACGTCGCGTAGCGCATTTTTCGCGCGATGGCGGCGGCTACTTTCACGGCGAAGCGGTCGGTATCCATGAGGAAAAGCATCGGATAGGGATTGTGCGCGGTCATTTCCGAGCGCGCGTAACTGGCGCGATGGTCACCACCGCGATACTCTTCGGCCGCATCTCCACGCGCAACGCAACGATGACTCCAAACTTCGTCGCTGCCGATTTTGACGCGCTGCTATACGCGCCCGATTCCAGCAAACCGCGAATGCCCGCGACGTTGGAAATGCCGACCAGCGTGCCACGCCGCGTCGCCATCATCGATGCGATGAACAGCTCGAACGTAGCGACCATGCCGTAGTAATTGACGTCCATCACGGCGCGAAAGGCATCGAGATCGCCGTGGCTGATGAGCGCGTCGGCGTCGCGAACATCGGCGGGATAGATCGCGAACATCGGCGGGATAGAGGGAGATAGAGGCTTGCGGAAAGCGTGCGGCGAATGCCGCGAGAGAATCGGCGCGTCGGGCGACGAGGCCGAGCACGGCCCCGCGCTTCACATACTCTTCGGCCAGCGCCAGGCCGAAGCCACTCGCGCGCCGGTAATGAAAACCGTCTGCACGACCGGCGCGTGTGCCATTACATTTTCTTGTCGCGGACTTGCTGAACAATGTAGTCCATCACAGCCGTCGTGCCTTGCAGGCTGTTGGTCTGCGCCGGGCCCGTCACGTACTTACCCTGAATGATGACCGTCGGCACAACGTCGATCTTGTAGTCCTGCATCATCTTGGCGTCGCGCTGAATGTCGCTCTGCGTCGAGAACGAGTTGTACGCGTCCATGTACTTCTTCTTGTCGATGCCCTGCGTCGCCAGGAAATCCGCCTGCGCCTGCGGCGTCAGCAGATAGTTCTTCTTGACGTGGATCTCGTTGAAGACCGCCGGCGTGACCTTCTCCGCGACGCCCAGCGCAACCAGCGCGTGATACATCTTCGAATGCGGGATGAAATCGTCACGAAACGCCACCGGCACGGGCTTGAAGACGACGTCCGGCCCTTGCTTCTTTTCCCACGCTTCGATGTACGGCTCGAACTCGCTGCAGTGCGGGCAGCCGTACCAGAAGAATTCGATGACCTCGACCTTGCCCGTGGGTGCACCGACCGGTTGCGCCGCTTGCAGCACCGTGTAGTCCTTGCCCGTAGCAGGCGCCGTGTGGACCGCGCTCGCCACGCTCATGGAAGCGGTAGCGATGCCCAGGGAAAGAGCGAGAGCGCTAAACAATTTTTTCATGATGAAGGAGGGGTGCATAAGTGGCACATACGACGCTTAAGCTACGCTTAAATCAGGCTTTAAGCGGCGCGGACACGAAAGTACGCGAGCCTTACTTACTGCTTCGAGAAGCGGATGACGGCGGTATCGACACCCGCATCCGACAGACGCTGACGCGTCGTGTTCACCTCTTCGAACTTCCCGAACGGTCCGATTCGCACGCGATAGTACGTGACACCGCCTGCATCGCGCTGCGTGATCTTCGATTCGAAACCCTGGAAGCCCAGACGCGCGCGCTGCTGCTCCGCGTCCTGCTGCGTCTTGTACGCGCCGACTTGCAGGTAATAGCCGGTGTTCACGTCGCCGAGAACGGGCAGCGTGGTCTTCGCGGTCGTGCCCGGCTGCGAGCCTGCCTTCGGCGTGGAGGCGTTGGCATTGCTCGTCGCGTTTGGCACGCTGGCGGGCAGCTTCGCTGTCTGATTCGGGTTTGATGCCGGCGCATTGCCCGAAGACGGCACTTCGACGATCTGCGGTTCATCGAGCATGCCCGACGATTGCGACTGATTGCTGCTCTGGCCCGGCGCGGTGTTCGGCGGCGTGGGTTGCGCGGCCTGCGGCACCGGCTGGCCCGGCGTCTTGCCTTGCAGCGGACGGTTCGGATCGTAAGCCTGACCCGACGAGGATGAGGATGAGGATGAGGACGCGTTATCCGCGGGCGGCGGCGCGACCTTGGCGACGAACGGCGTAGGCGCGCGCGTGATGTAAAGCGCGACGATGACGGCAATCGCAAGGCCGACGATCAGCCCCAATACGATGCCGAGAAACGTTCCCCCGGTTTGCTTCGATTGCTTACCCTGCGGCGTACGGCATGATTTTGCCATCGTATGAATCACCTGCGAAAAGTCTTCGAGTTGGCCACGATTATAGTTGCGCAACAAGTCACGTCACGCCTGCGCCACGAAGCCGTCCGCGCAACCCGAAACGTTGCGCGGAAACGGCATTGCACGAACGATTACATCTTTTGAGGAGCCGACACGCCAATGGTCGCCAGACCGTTTTCGAGCACCTGGCACGTCGCCGCGAGTAGCGCGATACGGGCGGTGCATTCGCGTTCGTCGTCCACCAGAACGCGCTCGGCATTGTAGAACGAGTGGAATTCGCCAGCGAGATCGCGCAGATAGAACGCGACCGCGTGCGGCGCGAGTTCGTCGGCGGCGTGCGCGAGCATTTCCGGATATTCGGCGAGTTTGTTCAGCAGCGCCATCGCGCGGTCACTCGACAGCGGCGACAAGTCGGCCTGCGCGGCTTGCGCCACGTCGCCGGCATAGCGCTCCTTCCAGTCGTTCAGGATCGTGCAGATGCGCGCGTGTGCGTACTGCACGTAATACACCGGATTCTCGTCGTTCTGCTTCAAGGCGAGGTCGATGTCGAACACGAATTCGGTATCCGCCTTGCGCGAGATGAGGAAGAAGCGCACGGTGTCGCGGCCATGGCGGATGGTTTTCTCGTCGATCTGGTCGGGTGCGGTTTCGTGGCCCGGCATCAGACCGCCCGACCATTCGATCAGATCGCGCACGGTCACGTAGCTGCCCGCGCGCTTCGAAATCTTCACTTCCTGACCGTTGCGCATGACGGTGACCATCTTATGCAGCACGTAGTCCGGATAACCCTTCGGAATGCCGATGCCCAAGCCTTGCAGCCCTGCACGCACGCGCGCGATGGTGCCATGGTGGTCTGAGCCCTGCACATTGATGACCTTCGTGAAGCCGCGCTGGAACTTGATCATATGATACGCGACGTCCGGCACGAAGTACGTGTACGTGCCGTCCGACTTGCGCATGACGCGGTCTTTATCGTCGCCGTCGTCGGTGGTGCGCAGCCAGAGCGCGCCTTCCTGCTCGTAGGTCTTGCCTGCATCGATTAAAGCTTGAACCGTCTTATCGACGCAGCCTTCCTTGTAAAGCGACGACTCCAGATAGAACTGGTCGAACTTTACGCCGAACGCGGTCAGATCCAGATTCTGTTCGTGACGCAGATACGCGACCGCGAAATGGCGAATGGCTTCGAGGTCTTCGATATCGCCACGGCCCTTGACCGGCTCGCCGTCTTTCGCGACGACGGTTTCGCCCGCCATGTAGTCACGTGCGATATCCGCGATGTATTCGCCGTTGTACGCGGCTTCCGGCCATTCGGCGTCGCCCGGCTTGAGGCCGCGTGCGCGCAATTGCGTCGACGTGGCGAGGTTACCGATCTGCACGCCCGCGTTGTTGTAATAGAACTCGCGGTGCACCGCGTAGCCCTGCGTGGCGAGCAGATTCGACAGCGCGTCGCCGAGCGCGGCCTGACGGCCATGGCCGATGTGCAGCGGTCCCGTCGGATTTGCCGATACGAATTCGACCAGCACCTGCTTGCCTTTATCGCGCGACGACTGACCGTATGCATCGGCTTTGCGTAGCACGGTCGGGATCACGTCTTGCTTCGCCGACGCTGCAAGACGCAAATTGATGAAGCCCGGACCTGCGACTTCCGCACTTTCCACCAGGCCTTTTGCGTTCGGATTGCCAAACACCGCATCGACGATCTGCTGCGCGAGCTGGCGTGGGTTGGCGCGCAGCGGCGTGGCGAGCTGCATCGCAACGTTTGATGCTACATCGCCGTGCGCTGCGACCTTCGGGCGTTCGAGCACGATCGCCGGCGCGACGAAAGCGGCTCCGGATGCGCCTTGCGTGGCTTGCGCGACCTGCTTGACCGCGTCGGAGAGGAGCGTTTCCAGGGTTTCTTTGTGTGCGGGCAGCATGCTGAGTGTGATCCAGTGAAGCGTGTTGTGGCGCATCCCGATGTTCCGTCACGAACGTTACGATGGAACATCCATGCAGCCAAAACGGGGATTTTAGCAGGGTGCTAGACTGTCAAAAGTGGTTCACAGTAGGAAAGGTTCACAGTAGGAAAGATCGGCTCGTCTAACATGAAGACCAGTTGTCATCCAATATAAGAAAAGGATCTTCCATCATGCTGATCACATTCAAAAGTCTCGCCACGTCGGATGTCATGATGCTCGATAATCTTGCCGAGTATTTGCTTGGCATCGTCGGCAAGCCGCTGGGTGAGCGCAGTGTCATCACCGTGGAAGAAATTCCCGCGGCAATCGAAAAGCTCGAAGCGGCTGTCATCACGGACAAGCAAAAGCGCGCGGAAGGCGACGGCCACTTCCACGAAGGCGAGGAAGGGCACGAGCATCGCGAGATTCCTATCGGTCTGGCGCAGCGCGCGTATCCGTTCCTTGACATGCTGCGGTTCGCGCATAAAGAGAACAAGGACATTCTCTGGGACGTTTAAGCTTCCTGAAAATCCGGCAGAGGCACGGCCTTACGGCCGTGCCTCTGCCACATCACCCGGCATGCGGGCCCGCACCGGGCGGTTCGGAAAGTTGAGTTGAGATTATGAGAGTCGAGGGACGCCCAGTTGATCAAAGTAAACAAGGTTCAGCACGCTGTTGAGCAACTGCCCACTGTTGCGCCAGCAGCGACGACTGTTGGCCGCCACCTTGCGTTTGACCACCCCGCCCGGGGCAACCCACAAGCTGTAGCCCGGAAACTTGCGACC
>LELG01000057.1 GCA_001045575.1 Candidatus Burkholderia pumila | reverse complement strand
AAACTCGCACGTACGGTTCTTAAGGGGGGGGCCCTCTTCCGAAAAGAAGGGGCTACCCCAAAAGGGAACGGCGATGTCACCAAAAGATTTGTCGACCGCGATAGTGGTCATCCTCGCGTGGAACGTCAATTTCGTCGTCATCAAACTGGGCATGCACGGCGTCCCGCCGATGCTGCTCGGCGCGCTGCGGGCGTTCTTTGTTAAACGCCCGCAGATTCCGCTGTGCTGGTGTTCGCCTACACGGCATCATCACCATTTCTTCGAAGGCCCGGCGCTGATCGAATCGAGTTTTGCGCATATTCCGTGGGTGTCGGTGGCCGCGATTGCGTATCTGTGGTGGTGTCGTTCGGTGTCGTTCGTAGCGGCTATTTTCGATTATAGCTTGTGAGGCAAGCTGCTCGCGCGCTATCCGGCGGCTCAGGCCGCGCCGTTTTCGCTGCTGGTGCCAATGATCAACATTGCATCGGCGGCGGTGTTTCTCGGTGAAGCGATGACGTCCATGCAGATCGCGGGCGCGGCGCTGGTGATGGCGGGCCTGGCGGTGAATGCACTTTTAGGAAAAAAGCATCGTGAGCCAAGTTCTCAAGCGCTAAACGCTGCGATGGTATTTCTTCAAAGGGCGGTAACGGGAATTCTCATGTCACCGACGCTCGATCGTGAGCTGTGGTCTGGTTATTATTAGAAGACCGTTCGATGAAGTACTTTTTTTATGAGGTCGTTCTGCCGCTTTTGTTGGTAGTGCTTTTGTATTTTCCTGTCGGCGTGACGTTGCTTCGGGGTGAGCCGAATATTTTGAAAAGGTGTTTGCGATAGGGGATCTGTATGGAATTAGCGCGCTAATTCTGATCAGCAATTTTGTGGAACTGGATAAGGCCCAGATGGAATTGGGCCAAGAGGTATTCGGCATCGACAGGGCATAGGCAGTGGTGTCCGGGATAGCCGTATTCACCGCCTACTTGTTCATGAAAGTGACGGCGCTGCATCTTGAATTCGATACGGTGCCCGTCCCGGCTTATATCACTCGACCACGCGTGGGCAAGTTATTGGGTGTCTCGCTTACGTAGCTGTTTAGGGCGGATTCTGGCGTTATCGGACGCAAAGCACGTCAATCTGTGCGAAAAGGCAGGATTGGTAGCGGTCGGCCAGCTACTGCCCTGATTCACCCTTCTCTGTTTGATTGGTAACCAAAATATACGTTGATCTTCTTATCCAATATAGCCCGCTGTTCCTTGACGTCTACTGGTTGGTTCTTGGCGTACTTTCAATCGACGCGCTGGCATTTTCTGCTGGGACATCAAGAGAATGAACGCTTTGGCCGAGCACCGCAAGAGCACGCGCTGGTGAAGCACCCCTGTCTCAAGTCATGCGATTCTTCGCCAGCGGTGGATTTGCCGCAAAGTAACGCTTGATGCCCTTGAGAATCGCGTTCGCCATCTTGTCCCGATAAGTATCGTCGTTAAGCCGCGTTTCCTCTTCCGGATTGCTGATAAACGCTGTCTCGACAAGAATCGACGGAATATCCGGCGCCTTCAGCACGGCAAAACCCGCCTGTTCGACCGACCCCTTGTGCAGCTTGTTGATGCCGCCAATCTCGTTCAACACGAAGGAACCGTAGCGCATCGAATCCCGAATTTGCGCGGTCGTCGACATGTCGAACAGCGCGCGGTTCACGCTCGCATCCTGCGATTTCACGTTGATGCCGCCCACCTGATCCGACGAGTTTTCCTTCGCCGCCATCCAGCGCGCCGCCGCGCTCGATGCGCCGTGCTCCGACAGCGCGAATACGGACGAGCCGCGCGCATCGGGCGACGTGAAGGCATCGGCGTGAATCGACACGAACAGGTCCGCCGAGACGCGCTGCGCCTTCTGTACGCGCACGTTGAGCGGCACAAAGAAGTCAGCGTCGCGCGTCATCATCGCGCGCATGTTCGGCTGAGCGTCGATCATCGCGCGCAGCTTCTTCGCAATATCCAGCGCGATTTGCTTCTCATACGTGCCCGAACCGCCGATCGCGCCCGGATCTTCACCGCCATGACCCGGATCGATGGCGACCGTCAGCAGGCGCGTGGTGCCGCTGCTTTGCTTGGGCGTGGAGAACTTGTACTGGTCGTCGTCATCCTTTTGCGCGATGACGGGCGGTGCCGCCTTGGGCTTGACGGTCGACTTAAGCGTGAGATGAACGCTCGGCGCGAGCGTATCGTTCTGCGCGAACTTCTGGAAGAAGTCGTTGGTGTTGTCCGGCGCGGTAGACTTCGGCGCGGGCGTCGGCCCGGAAAGCGTCGCGGGCGGCGGCGTGCCCGGCGCATTCGGATTCGTGCGGTCCAACGCTTCCTGCTTGTGTTCGCTCTGCGCGAGCAGTTCCATCAGCGGATCCGGCGCGACGGCCGGATACAGATCGAACACGAGCCGATACTTGTAGCTGTCGATCGGTCCAAGCGTGAAAACCTGCGGCTTCACGGAACTCTTCAGGTCGAACACCATCCGCACGACATGCGGCTGATACTGCCCGACGCGCACCGACTGAATCTGCGGATCGTTCGGCGCGATCTTGGACACGAGGTCGCGCAGCGACTGATCCAGATCGATGCCATTGAGATCGACCACCAACCGGTCCGGTCCCTGAAGCAACTGATTGGCGTTCTGCAGCGGCTGATCGGACTCGATGGTCACGCGCGTGTAATCGCGAGCCGGCCACACGCGCACGCCGAGCACGGAACTGGCATGCGCGAGCAGCTTCGGTGCGGCGAGCGCGAGCACAAGCGTCGAAGCGCCTGCGCGCAACACCTGGCGACGACGCCAGGTGTGTGACGCGGAGGCGCTCGATTCGAGTTTGATCAACATCTTTCGAGACATGTCTTTCCTGTTTCGCTAAACGCCTGCGCGGTCAGCACGTGGCCTTCTGGTAGATACAAGTGAAATACGAGGTCCGGTACGCCGAGCAGCCCGCCCGCCTGCTGCGGCCATTCGACGAAGCACAGGGCGCCTGCGTCGAAGTATTCGCGGAAGCTGGCATCGGCCCATTCGGCCGAATCGGCAAAGCGATAGAGATCGAAGTGATAGACATCGAGCGGGCCGCTCGCAGCGTGCAGCGAGTACGGCTCGACGAGCGTGTACGTCGGACTTTTTACGCGGCCTTCGTGGCCCAGCGCGCGCAGCATCGCGCGCACCAGGGTGGTTTTGCCTGCACCGAGATCACCGATTAGCTGGACTTGCAGACCGGCGAAATGTTCAGGCGAAATGCGTTCGCGCGTCTGGTCGATGGCGCGGGCGAAGCGTGCTCCGAAGGCGAGCGTCGCAGATTCGTCGCGCAGTTCGAAGCGGTGTTCGAGCAGTGCGGGAGTAGAGGCGGGCGTCGTTGGTTCGGGGCTTTCGGGCATTGCTCATAAAATGTCGTAATGAACCGATTGCCGGCCCACTCCGCTTACCACACCACTGCGTCCGGCGACGACGCCGTGGTAACATGCGCTCTGAATGACGATGAAGAGGCGCTGGCGGAACTAGCCCGACGCATCAAGACGTGGGGGCGCGAGCTGGGATTCGGCGCGGTCGGTATAAGCGATACCGACCTCTCAGATGCCGAGAAAGGCCTGACTGCATGGCTCGAAGCAGGCTATCACGGCGAAATGGATTATATGGCCAAACATAGGACGAAACGCGCAAGACCCGCCGAGCTTGTGGCCGGCACGCTACGCGTGATTACCGTGAGAATGGCCTATTTGCCCGCAGATACGCTGCAAAAGAAGGGCGATGAAAGTGTAGCGACAGCCAATGGTCAGAAGAATGACTGGCGCGCCATTGAATGGACGCGCTTGTCGAAGCCTGCCGAAGCGGTCGTTTCCATTTACGCGCGTGGCCGCGATTATCACAAGGTCATGCGCAATCGCTTACAACAACTGGCCGTGCGCATCGAGAATGCAATCGGCGCATTCGGCTATCGCGCGTTCACGGATTCCGCGCCGGTGCTCGAAGTCGCGCTCGCGCAGAAGGCCGGCACGGGCTGGCGCGGCAAGCACACGCTGCTGCTGGATCGCGATGCCGGTTCGCTGTTTGTCCTCGGCGAGATTTACGTCGATATCCCGTTGCCGCCTGATCCCTATCCGGAAACCGAAGGCGCGCACTGCGGCCAATGCACGCGATGCGTCGCCGCATGTCCGACGGGCGCGATCGTCGAGCCGTATCGCGTGGATGCGCGGCGCTGCATCTCCTACCTGACGATCGAA
The DNA here is from genome assembly GCA_001045575.1 of Candidatus Burkholderia pumila. Classification (GTDB taxonomy): domain Bacteria; phylum Pseudomonadota; class Gammaproteobacteria; order Burkholderiales; family Burkholderiaceae; genus Caballeronia; species Caballeronia pumila. Next base: position 10,342 of record LELG01000057.1, on the reverse strand, counting down.
TTGCACGGCAGCATTCCGGAAGAGATGCGCCCGCTGATCGGCAATCGCGTCTATGGATGCGACGATTGCCAGCTTGTCTGTCCGTGGAACAAGTTCGCGCAAGCCGCGCTCGTCGCAGATTTCGATGTGCGCAACGGGCTGGACCGCGCGACGCTCGTCGAACTGTTTGCGTGGAGCGCCGAGGAGTTCGATACGCGCATGCAGGGCAACGCGATCCGGCGCATCGGCCATGAGCGATGGCTGCGCAATATCGCGGTGGCTATGGGCAATGCCTTGCGCGTGCCGCTTGCGGTCGAAGAACGCGCTGCCATCGCCGATGCATTGCAGGCGCGCTCAAGCGATCCATCCGCACTTGTCCGCGGCACGTGCAATGGGCGCTGAATCAGGGAGCACGCCACGAATGAAACCCTTCGATGCCGTTATCGATGCGCCCTTCGGCAAAGTCGGCATTCGCGCCGATGAAAACGCGGTGCGCGAGATCGTCTACCTTCCTGCTGATACATCGGCTCTGGGACCGCTAAAGCCGCTTGTCCTGGCCGCAGCGACGCAGATTTACCGCTATTTTGAAGACCCGTCGATGCGTTTCGATCTGCAGCTTTCGACCCGCGGCACCGATCATCAAAAGCGCGTCTGGCGCGGCATTTCCGGCATCGAATCAGGCCAAGTCTGGACCTATGGTCAGCTTGCGCGCGAAATCGGCAGCGTGGCGCGCGTGGTCGGGCAGGCGTGCAGCTCCAATCCGCTGCCGATCGTGATACCTTGCCACCGGGTAGTGGCATCGAACGGTATAGGCGGATTCGCGCATCATCCCGGCGATGGATTTTTTCGTGACGTGAAGCGCTGGCTGCTGGCGCATGAAGGTGTATCAATCGCATGACGAGCGCAATGACCGAAGAACTGAACAACACGCCGCCGGGCTTCATCGCAAGCTCGGATTCGATCGATCTCTTTTGCGATGCGCTCTGGCTCGAACACAATCTCGCAAAGAACACGCTCGATGCGTACCGGCGAGATTTGAAGCTGTTCGCGGAATGGCTTGGCAAGCGCAGCGGCGCATCGATAAATGCAGTCACCGAAGTCGATCTCACCGCGTATTCGTCAGCGCGCAGCAAGGACAAGGCGACATCGGCGAACCGGCGTTTGTCGGTGTTTCGGCGCTACTACGCGTGGGCGTTGCGCGAGCAGCGCACGTCCGCCGATCCGACCTTGCGCATGCGCTCCGCGAAACAGGTGCCGCGCTTTCCGAAGACGCTGAGTGAGGCACAAGTCGAAGCGCTGCTGAACGCGCCGGACCTCGAAACACCGCTCGGGTTGCGCGACCGCACCATGCTCGAACTGATGTATGCGAGCGGCCTGCGCGTGATCGAACTCGTCACCCTGAAAACCGTGGAAGTCAGCCTGAACGACAACGCCGTGCGCGTGCTCGGCAAAGGCTCGAAAGAGCGGCTCGTGCCGTTCGGCCATACGGCGGCGGACTGGTTCACGCGTTATCTGCGCGAGTCGCGTCCGGCGCTGCTCGGCGCGCGCGCCGCCGATGCGCTGTTCGTCACGTCGCGCGGCGAAGGCATGACGCGTCAGCAATTCTGGAACATCATCAGGCGGCATGCTCTGAATGGCGGCGTGCGTGTGCCGTTGTCGCCGCACACGCTGCGGCACGCATTCGCCACGCATCTGCTGAATCACGGCGCGGACCTGCGCGTGGTGCAACTGCTGCTCGGCCACTCCGATATCTCCACGACGCAAATCTATACGCACATTGCGCGGGCGCGATTGCAGGCGCTGCACAAGGAACATCATCCGCGCGGTTAGAGTGTTCGGCTTCGCGCCGCTACAATGCCGTCCATGTCGAAACCCAAACACATCTCCGAGACGCAGGCCACGCAGTTTCTTCGGCGCAACAAAATCGCGTTCGGCGAGCATCCTTACGATTACGTCGAGCACGGCGGCACCTAGTAATCGGCGCGGCAACTCGGCGTGGACGAGCATATCGTCGTCAAGACGCTGGTGATGGAGGACGAGCACGCGAAGCCGCTGATCGTGCTGATGCACGGCGACCGCACCGTGTCGACGAAGAATTTCGCGCGGCAGACGGGCGCGAAGCGTATCGAGCCTGCAAGCCGGAAGTGGCGAACCGGCATTCGGGCTATCTCGTCGGCAGAACGTCGCCGTTCGGCACGAAGAAGACCATGCCCGTTTTCGTCGAACAAACCATTCTCAATCTCGACACGATTTATCTGAACGGCGGCCGGCGCGGTTACCTCATTAGCATCGATCCGAAAGTGCTCACGACGCTGCTGCACGCAAAGCCCGTCCAGTGCGCGAGCGTCGATTAAAATGCAGTCCGCATTCGCCTATAACGAAGAGACACCATGATTTTTCTGATCGCCGTCGCGTCCTATCTGATCGGCTCGATTTCCTTCGCCGTGGTCGTCAGCCGCGCGATGGGCCTCGACGATCCGCGTTCCTACGGCTCCGGCAATCCGGGCGCGACTAACGTGCTGCGCACCGGCAGCAAGAAAGCCGCGATCCTCACGCTCATCGGTGATGCGTTCAAGGGCTGGCTGCCGGTGTGGATCGTCGTGAAGTACGGTGTAAGCTTCGGGCTGGATCCGGTGCAGCACAACACGGCCATTGCGCTGTCGGCAATCGCCGTGTTTCTCGGGCATCTGTATCCGATCTTCTTCAGGTTTCAGGGCGGCAAGGGTGTCGCGACGGCGGCGGGCGTGCTGTTCGCCATTCACCCCGCGCTCGGGCTGGCGACGCTGCTGACGTGGATCATCATCGCGTTCTTCTTCCGCTATTCGTCGCTGGCAGCGCTCGTGGCGGGGTTCTTCGCGCCGTTCTTCGATGTCTTTCTGTTCGGCCCGAACCGCATCTCGCTTGCCGTACTGGCGATGAGTGTGCTGCTGATCTGGCGGCATCGCGCCAATATTTCGAAGTTGCTGGCGGAGAAGGAAAGCCGCATCGGCGACAAGAAAAAAGGCCGCCGAGCCTAAATAAGCGAAAAGCCGTTCCGAATGTGACCCGGAACGGCTTTTTTGATTGAAGCTCTGGAAACGCTCAGTCGCGGAAATTGTTGAAGTCGAGCGGCGTGTCCGTCACGTCCTTCCTTCTTCAACAGCGCGATGCTGCTTTGCAGATCGTCGCGCTTGGTGCCTTGCACGCGCACCGTGTTGCCCTGAATGATCGCCTGCACCTTGATCTTGCTGTCCTTCACGATCTTGACGATTTTCTTCGCCAGGTCGCCCGACACGCCTTTCTTGACCGTCACGATTTGCTTGAGCTTGTCACCGCCGATCTTTTCTTGCTTGCCGTAGTCGAGAAACCGCACGTCGACGCCGCGCTTGGCCAGCTTGTTCAGCAGCACGTCCTTCATCTGGCCGAGCTTGAACTCGTCGTCGGCGTAGAGCGTGAGCTGGCGCTCCTTTTGCTCGACACGTGAATCCGAACCCTTGAAGTGAAGTCGAAGCGCGTCGAAATTTCCTTGTTGGATTGCTCGATGGCGTTCTTCACTTCGATCATGTTTGCTTCGCTGACGACGTCAAACGATGGCATCGTTTGACTCCTTCGCTTTTGTTGAGGCGTCCGCCTCAGTTGAAAGACGCCCACTCACTATACTCTTGAACTTGCGTCATTCTATCGACACGCCATGAATTTTCCCAATTTCCCTCATCGCATGCTTCAGGAGGATTATTCCCTGCTTCGTCACAACACGTTCGGTTTTGATGCCCGTGCGCGTTACGCCATGCGCATCGACAGCGTGGAGGCGGCGTGCGCGCTCGCAGACGACAAGCGTATCCACGGCATGCCGCAACTCGTGCTCGGCGGCGGTAGCAATATCGTGCTGACGCGTAATTTCGATGGCGTCGCGCTGATCGTCGGCATCGCGGGAAAAAGCGTCATTGGCGAGGACGGCGGCGCGTGGCTCGTCGAAGCCGGCGCGGACGAGAATTGGCACGATTTCGTTACCTGGACGCTCGCACACGGCATGCCGGGACTCGAAAACCTCGCGCTGATTCCGGGCACTGTCGGCGCCGCGCCCATTCAGAACATCGGCGCGTACGGGCTGGAAATGGGCGAGCGTTTCGAACGACTGCACGCGGTTGAACTGGCGACGGGCGCACGCGTTGCGTTCGATCGCGCGACTTGCGCATTCGGTTACCGCGACAGCTTTTTCAAACGGAAAGGGCGCGGGCGCTTCATGATCACGTCGGTCGTGTTCCGCCTGCCGAAGCGCTGGACGCCGCGCGCCGATTACGCCGACGTGGCACGCGCGTTTGAAGCCTCCGCGAAGCACGACGCCCAGGCCATTTTCGATGCCGTCGTCGCCGCGCGCCGCACCAAGCTGCCAGACTGGACGACGCTCGGCAACGCAGGCAGTTTCTTCAAGAATCCCATGATCGATGCATCCGCGTTCGATGCGCTCAAAGCTAGCGAACCGGGCATCGTGTCCTACGCGCAGCCCGATGGACACGTGAAGCTCGCCGCAGGCTGGCTGATCGACCAATGCGGCTGGAAAGGGCGCAGCATCCGCAATGCGGCGGTGCACGACCGTCAGGCGCTGGTGTTGGTGAACCGCGGCGGCGCGACCGGCGCGCAGGTGATTGAACTGGCCGAAGCCATCAAGCATGATGTCTTGAATCGCTTCGGCGTCGAACTGGAAATGGAACCGGTCTGCCTGTAAGCGCGCAGGCTCAGTGATTGAGCTTGCCCAGCAACAGAAACTCCATCAGCGCCTTCTGCACGTGCAGACGGTTTTCCGCCTCGTCCCACACAACGTTCTGCGGCCCGTCGATGACTTCCGCGCTCACTTCCTCACCGCGATGCGCCGGCAGGCAGTGCATGAACAGCGCGTCCGAGTTGGCGCGCGCCATCATTTCTGCATCGACGCACCAGTCCGCGAACGCCTTCTTGCGCTCTTCGTTCTCCGCTTCGAAGCCCATGCTCGTCCAGACGTCGGTCGTCACGAGATCCGCGCCTGCGCAGGCTTCGTTCGGATCGGCAAATTCTTTGAAGAACGGCTTGCTGTCCTCGGACACGAGCTTCGGATCGAGCTTGTAGCCGTCCGGCGTCGATAAACGCAGCTTGAAACCGAGAATTTGCGCCGCTTCGATCCACGTGTAAAGCATGTTGTTCGCGTCGCCGACCCACGCGACGGTCTTGCCGGAAATCGGCCCGCGATACTCATAGAACGTGAAAATGTCCGCCAGCACCTGACACGGGTGATATTCGTTCGTCAGACCGTTGATGACCGGCACGCGCGAGCATTCCGCAAAGCGCTCGATGATGTCCTGCCCGAACGTGCGGATCATGATGATGTCCACCATCCGCGAGATGACCTGCGCCGAATCCTCGATCGGCTCGCCGCGCCCAAGCTGCGTGTCGCGTGTGTTCATGAAGACCGCGTGGCCGCCGAGCTGGAAGATGCCCGCTTCGAACGACAGGCGCGTGCGCGTCGAACTCTTCTCGAAAATCATCGCAAGTGTGCGGTCGTGCAGCGGGTGATACGTCTCGTAGTTCTTGAACTTGCGCTTCAGAATGCGGGCGCGTTCGAGCACGTACTCATAATCGTCGAGAGAAAAATCCTCGAACTGAAGATAGTGGCGAATTTTTTTGGAGGCCATGAAACGCAAGCGGGGCGGCTTCAAACCGGCTTTTTCGATACATTCGTTACATCGAAACTGGCCGGGCGGCGCCGTCGTTGTTGGGATCGCATTCGAGCATATCGGATTTTGCAACTTTTGACGATGCGCTCAAAAGCTTGATGAAAGGACTGAAAGGTTTTAGGAAGCACGCCAGACGGGCCACCCGCGCTTCTTTTGTGCGGTGCGGAGAAAGGGGCGCTGCTGTGCTGTATAATTGGGGCCGTTTCACATCAACAACTCTGCAACATTCAGCAAGTTTCACGCGCATGTCAGACGAAGGCTTTATGCTCTTTTTTCGTCACGCGCCGCATTGCGCGCTACAGCCGTCTAAAGGTATTTGCTACATGGCTGACTCAGTCCCTACTCAGTTCTTTATTCAAGGTATCACCAAAAACGGGAGAAAATTTCGTCCGAGCGATTGGTCGGAACGCCTGTGCGGTGTAATGTCGGGCTTCGGGCCCAAGGCGAAGGGACCCAACGAGTACATGCAATATTCCATCTACGTTCATCCGACCATGCTGGGCGATATCAAGACCGTCGTGCTCGATTCGCGCCTGCGCGATATCGAACCGATGGCCTTCGACTTCGTGCTCAACTTCGCAAAGGACAACGACCTGGTGGTGAGCGAGGTATGCAAGCTGCCGTTCCATTTCGGCGCGCAGCACAAGGCATGAGCCTTCTATCCAGGAGCTTGAAAAGCAGCTGACGCAAAAAATCTGCCGAAGCGGGCTTTTTTGTTACTGCGCAACGGAAACAGGAAGCTGCTTCGGCGCGCGGGGAGCAAAACGCCGAACGCGAGCGGGAATTACTTAGCAGCCGGGGTCTGCAGCCCCTTGATTGCTGCAACCAGACGGCTCTTATGATGAGCGGCCTTGTTCTTGTGGACGATCTTCTTGTCCGCGAGGATGTCCATCGTCTTGACGGACGCCTGGAACACTTCGGCTACCTTGGCCTGATCGCCGGCGTCGATAGCCTTGCGAACTGCCTTGATGGCTGTGCGGAACTTTGAGCGCAGCGCCGAGTTGTGCGAGTTGGCTTTAGCGGCCTGACGGGCGCGCTTGCGAGCTTGTGCGGAATTTGCCATGATGGTTCCTTTTTTCTGTTTTTTGCTGTTATTTGGGTCGGCGCGCGGTCTGTCTTTGACCTGTCCGAAACACCCGGAAGCGGGCGGTTTCTGGCGCGCTTCCGGAATCTTAGACCTCGAAAACGGTTGTTTGAGAGCGGAGAAGACGCGAAGCAGCCGGTAAGCGGAACTTCTAAATTGATGATTATAGCAATCGAATATGAGATGTGACAAGGCCGGCGTCAGGCGCGTGCACGGGAAACCGAAGTAAGCATCTGATGTAATCGGTCAAAGTTGCGAACTTCGCCGCCACCGATGCCCCGCGCACGCCGAGCGGGCCGCCCGCGCTGCGTATAATGGACACCCCCATGAATATATTCCGAGCCCTCCTGAAAGTCAGCGGCTTCACGCTGCTGTCGCGCGTGACCGGCCTGATCCGCGAAACTCTGATCGCCCGTGCTTTCGGCGCCAGTCTCTACACCGACGCGTTCTACGTCGCGTTCCGCATTCCCAACATGCTGCGGCGTCTGTCCGCGGAAGGCGCGTTCGCACAGGCGTTCGTGCCGATCCTCGCCGAATTCAAGAACAGCCAGGGCCACGACCCCACCAAGGCGCTCGTCGATGCCATGTCGACCGTGCTAACGTGGGCGCTCGTCGTGCTGTTGCTCGTCGGCATGGCGGGCGCGAGCTGGGTGGTGTTCGCGGTGGCGTCGGGCCTGAAGCATGAGGGCATCGGCTACACGCTCGCCGTCGAGATGACGCGGATCATGTTTCCGTACATCCTCCTCATTTCGATGACTACGCTCGCTTCCAGCGTGCTCAACACGTACAAGCAGTTCTCGCTGCCCGCATTCGCGCCGGTGCTGCTGAACGTGTCGTTCATCGGGTCGGCGGTGTTTGTCGCGCCGCATCTAAAGGTGCCGGTATATGCGCTCGCGTATGCGGTGATCATCGGTGGCATTTTGCAACTGCTCGTGCAGTTTCCCGGGTTGCGCAAGATCGACATGGTGCCGCGCATCGGGCTGAGCTTCACGAAGGCGCTTGCGCATCCGGGCGTCAAGCGCGTGCTCTGGAAGATGCTGCCCGCGACCTTCGCCGTCTCCGTGCAGCAGTTGAGCCTCATCATCAACACGAATATCGCGTCGAATATCGGACCGGGCGCGGTGTCGTGGATCAATTACGCCGACCGGCTGATGGAATTCCCCACCGCGCTCTTGGGCGCGGCGCTCGGCACCATCCTGCTTCCGAGCCTCTCGAAAGCGCACGTCGATGCGAATCACGACGAATACGTTGCGCTCCTCGACTGGGGCTTGCGCATCACCTTTCTGCTGGCGGCGCCGAGCGCCGTCGTACTGTTCTTCTTCGCCGAACCGCTGACCGCGACGCTCTTTCACTACGGCAAGTTCGACAGCTATTCCGTGGTGATGGTCGGGCGCGCGCTGGGCGCGTACGGCATCGGGCTGGTCGGGCTGATCGTGATCAAAATTCTCGCGCCGGGCTTCTACGCGAAGCAGGACATCAAGACGCCGGTGAAGATTGCCATTTTCGTGCTGTTCATCACGCAGGTGAGCAACTACATTTTCGTGCCGATATTCGTGCACGCGGGCCTCACGCTGTCGATCAGCTTCGGCGCGCTGACCAACGCGACGCTGCTGTACTTCGGCTTGCGGCGTCGCAAGATTTACACACCGTCGGCGGGCTGGCTGCGCTTTATCGTGCGGTTGACGGGCGCGTGCTTGGTTCTTGCTGGCGTGATGCATTGGGTTGCGATCAACTTCGACTGGATCGGCATGAATTCGGCGCCGTTTATGCGCATCTCTTTGATGGGCGCGAGTCTGGTCGTGTTCGCGGCGCTGTATTTCAGTATGCTGTCCGCCATGGGCTTCAAGTACGCCTACTTCAAACGACGCACGCTCTGATGACAACGACGACGCGCATCCTCGATTACTTCTCGACGCTCGTAGCCGACGACGAAAGTCTTCCGCTCACGGAAGCCGCGTTGTCGCTCGCGCAGGATGCGTATCCGGATCTCGACATGCAGGCGGTGATTGCGGAGATCGACGAACTCGTCGTGCGCGCGCGCCGCCGCATGCCCGAGGACGCCGACATCAAGCTGAAAGTCGATGCGCTGAATCGCTACTTTTTCCGCGAACTAGGCTTCTCCAGCAACCTCAATGATTACTACGATCCCGACAACAGCCATATCAACATGGTGCTGAAGCGTCGGCGCGGCATTCCCATTTCGCTTGCGGTCGTGTATCTGGAAATGGCGGAGCAGCTTGGCTTGCCGGTGCGCGGCGTGTCATTTCCGGGGCATTTCTTGTTGCGTGTGGCGACGTCCGGCCAGGATCTGATGCTCGATCCGACCAACGGCCAGACGCTCTCCGAAGCGCAGATGGTCGAGATGCTAGAGCCGTATGTGCAGCGCGTCGGCGAATCGATCGGCAGTGCGTTACGCGAGCTGTTGCAGTCGGCTACGCGCCGCGAAATCGTCGCGCGGATGCTGCGCAATCTCAAAGGCATTTACTTGCAGACTGAGCGTTGGCAGCGCTTGCTTGCCGTGCAGCAGCGGCTGGTGATCGTGTTGCCGGGGAGTATCGAGGAAGTGCGGGATCGGGGCTTTGCGTATGCGCGGCTCGATTATCTGCGGCCCGCACTCGAAGACCTCACGCGCTATCTCAAAGACCGTCCCGATGCCGAAGACGCGACGGTCGTCGAAAGCGAACTGCATGAGCTGAGGCAGCGCACGCAGCACGGCGACTAACGCTTATTTAGGCTGCATGCGGATCGCGCCGTCGAGGCGGATCACTTCGCCGTTCAGTATCGTATTCTCGAAGATGTGTGTGTTGCACGAGCACCGCGTACTCGCCGGATTTGCCGAAGCGCGGAGGGAAGGGTACCATCGCGCCTAATGCGTCTTGTACGTCTTGTGGCATGCCGAGCAGTATCGGCGTTTCGAAGAGACCCGGTGCAATCGTCATCACGCGGATGCCGCTTCGGCTCAGATCGCGCGCAATCGGCAAGGTCATGCCCGCCACGCCGCTCTTCGAAGCAGCATAAGCTGCTTGTCCAATCTGCCCGTCGTACGCCGCGACAGACGCCGTGTTCACGATTACGCCGCGTTCGCCATCGTTCGGATCGTTCTTCGACATGACGTTGGCCGGCCGCGAGCCGGATCATGTTGAACGTGCCGATCAGATTCACGCTGATGACCTTCGAAAACAGATCGAGCGGATGCGGCCCGTCGCGTACCGCCCGCCGTCTTCGATGCCGGCGCAATGCCCACGCAGTTCACCAATCCGCGCAGCGTGCCAAGCCCGGTCGCAGCGTCGATGGCGCGTTGCCGCGTCCGCTTCCTGACTCACATCGCACTTCACGAACTCGCCGGACAACGTGCGTGCGAGTTCGACGCCCGCCGCTTCATTCATGTCCGCAAGCACAACCTTGCCGCCCTGGCTGGCGATCAGTTGTGCCGTCGCCGCGCCGAGTCCCGACGCGCCACCGGTGCTTGGACATGAGATCGAGCGGCGGTTTTGGCAACAGATCGCGACTGGCATTACAAGTGAGAAAACAGCGGAGGCGGTAGGCGCATCTCAAGCGTTGGGCGCGCGCTGGTTGCGCTATCGTGGCGGCA
>LELG01000056.1 GCA_001045575.1 Candidatus Burkholderia pumila | reverse complement strand
AAACCGCCGCTCGATCTCATGTCCAAGTGATGACGCGCCCGGCCAGTACATCGCTCCTCGGCCTGTCAACCGATACACCTGCTTTGCACTTCGTCCCATGCAATACCTCCTCGATCAAAGGTGTTGCAACGACCGGTTGAATCCGCCCAGTACAAGTATCCGCACACAGCATTCCCTTACTCCGATCTCATCGATGAAAACGCCCGTCGCGGCGCGGACGTTCCCGAATACGAAGTGCTCGATACTGGCATGTTCGACGACGAACGTTACTTCGACGTGCAAGTAGAATATGCGAAGCACATGGCCGACGATATCCTTATGCGCGTGACGATAGAGAACCGCGCTGACATAGACACCGGACTCGACGTGCTGCCGCAAATCTGGGCGCGCAACATGTGGTCATGGAAGCCCACGCAGACCAGGCCGGCCCTCACGCTCGAAATCGTGAACGAGAGTACGTACGTGTCCGCGGAACATGGCGGTCATGAACCGACGGTCATCACCGCATGGTCGCCGGATGCCGCGCAAGTCGAATGGCTTTTCTGCGAAAACGATACGAACGTCAGGCGCCTTTTTCACATGGATGGCGTCGGCCCGTTCAAGGACGGCTTCAACGATTATCTTTTGCAGGGCGACGAGAACGCCATTCGCCGCGACAAAGGCACGCGTGCAGCGGCGCGCATGCACGTGCAACTGAAAGCGCGCGGCAAAGCAAAATAGTATCTCTGCGCTGGCGTCCCGGTCCGCGCCCGACGCCGTGCCGCTCGATGCCGATGCGGATCAGCGGCTCGTGCAACGTCAGGCGCTTGCCGGCATGCTGTGGTCCAAGCAGTACTACATATTTGACGTCACACGCTGGCTCGACGGCGATCCCTTGCAGCCTACGCCGCCGAAGCAACGCCGTCACGGCCGCAATGCGGACTGGCGGTATCTGTGCAACGCGGACATCGTATCGATGCCGGACAAGTGGGAATATCCGTGGTACGCGTCGTAGGACCTGGCGTTTCATGCGGCGGCGTTCGCGCTGATCGATCCCGAGTTCGCTAAGCGTCAGATGCTGCTGCTTGTCAAGGATCGCTATCAACATCCGAACGGGCAAAATTGCCTGCGTACGAATGGGCTTTCGGCGATGCCAATCCGCCCGTGCATGCGTAGGCCACATGGCGCGTATACGAGATCGATCGCGCGATAACGGGCAAGGGCGACCGCGACTTTCTGGAACTCGTGTTCCACAAGCTGCTGCTGAATTTCTCGTGGTGGGTGAACCGCAGCAAGGACGCCGACGACCGCAATATCTTTCAGGGCGGTTTTCTCGGGCTGGACAACGTGGGCATCTTCGATTGCTCATCGCCGCTGCCGACGGGCGGCCACATCGACCAGGCAGATGGCACCGCATGGATGGCCTCTTACGCGCTCGATCTCATGCGCATCGCGCTGGAACTGGCGTATGCAAACAAGGTATTCGTGGACATTGCCGTGAAGTTCTTCGAGCACTTCCTGTATATCGCCGAGGCGGTGAGCTGCGAGGACAACTGCGACACGGGCCTGTGGGACAGCGAAGACGAGTTCTTCTACGACAAGCTGCGCCTGCCCGATGGCACAAGCATGTCTATGCGCATCCGTTCCATCGTCGGACTGATTCCGATGTTCGCCGTGCATGTACTGAAGCTGGGCGTCGCGCACGGCTTGCCGGGATTGCGCGACCGGCTGCACTGGTTCCTGGAGCATCGCAGCGATCTGGCGCGGCTGGTGTCGCTGTTGCGGGGCATAGGATGAAGGCCCTGTTGAAGCGCATGCTCGACGAAACCGAATTTCTCTCCGACCATGGCGTGCGCGCGCTGTCGCGCGTGCATCTCGACAATCCGTTCACGTTCTATCACAACGGCGAGAGCTTCAGCATCCGCGCTATCTTCCGGCCGAGTCGGACTCGCGCGTGTTCGGGGGCAATTCGAATTGGCGCGGACCGATCTGGATGCCCGTCAACTATTTGCTGATCCAGTCGATACGCGAATTTCATCGCTATTACGGCGATGAATTTCGCGTTGAATATCCGACCGGCTCCGGACGGTGCTTCTCGCTCACGCAAATCCCCGACGAACTCGCGCGCCGCCTGACCACGTTCTTTCTGCTCGACAAGAATGGCAAGCGACCGGTGATGGCTGACATCCGCAACTGCAAGCCGATCCGCGTTCGCGCGACCTGATTCTGTTCCACGAATATTTCGATGGCGATAAACGGGCGCGGCGTGGGCGCATCGTATCAGACGGGCTGGACGGGGTTGATTGCGCTGATGTTGTAGCCGCATGAGTTCGTGTCGTCGGGCATGGTGCCGGTCGTCGGCAAAGCTGATGCCGAAGTGCAGGAATTCGCCGGCGCGAAGTAACGGGTGATTTTGCCCGTTTGAGCTAAAACCCGCCCGAACGTCAATGCTACGCTGCGTTTTGCTGTTCTTCGGATAAATCCGATGTTACCCGTTGCTCCAACTGTTTAAGTTTGCAAAACGACAAGCTTGAGGATAATCGGAGAATAAAAAGCAGGGTTGGGGCGCGTTCGGAAACGTCCGCGTGGAGCATGAGCATTGTCCGCCTATCGCCTTGATCTTCACGTTGTTCGCTGTCGCCATGACGGGCGGTACCGGTACCTATAGGGAGTGCGCCGCGGCGGTTTTGAGCCGCCAATCCTTAGCCCAAAAACGACAAGGCCCGCTACGCGCCCGGTAACCCACTGAAGCGTGAGCTTTTCAGTATTGTCATCCAAGTGTGGCACATCGCGCAAACGCTTGCGAAACAGGCCTCCGAGCCTGCCGGAATCGTGCATGGCGGTAAAATATTTCGATATCCAAATCAATTCATGTATCATCCTCTCCGTACAGAAACGCGCGATGCCGCAATGCTCAAAAGCAAAACGGGCCGCAACATACATCGCGGCCCGTCGAGACATCTGACTGTCCGGACATCTTATTCGGCCAGATTGAGCTTGCCGTCGACACGACGGTTCAGGCCCAGCGGATTGTCCGTCTTCAGCGCGTCGGGCAGCAGCGCATCCGGCAGATCCTGATAGCTCACCGGACACGGGAAGCGGTTGATCGCCAGGCTGCCGACCGAGGTCGAACGGTCATCTGCCGTCGACGGAAACAGGCCGCCGTGGACCATCGCGTGACCGACTTCCACGCCCGTGCCGAAGCCGTTCACCAGCAGACGGCCGGTGCGGCGTTCGAGCGATTCAATCAGCTCGATCATCGCGTCGAGGCTCGGGCAACGCACGACCAGCAACGATGCGCCGAAGATTTCCTCTTGCAGCTCGTGGCTCTTGTGGAACGCGTCAGCCGTGGTGACGAACAGCGCCGACTGGCCCTGATTGTCGCCCTTGGCTTCGAGACCGCGCGGCCTTCGCCACCGAGCTTGCGTACGTCTTGCAGATGTCCGGCGTGAGCATGGTTTGCGCGGCGGTTTTCTTGAGCGCTGCGGCAGCCGACTCGATGAACTTGTCCAGATCCGGACCATCGACGACGAGAATCAGGCCGGGGTTCGTGCAGAACTGGCCCGCGCCTATGACGAGCGATGCCACGAATGCCTTGCCGATGGCTTTGCCACGGTTCTTCAGCGCGTTCGGGAACAGCAGGACCGGGTTGATGCTGCTCATTTCCGCATAGACCGGAATGGTGCGGGCAGCCGCGATCTTCATCAGCGCCACGCCGCCGCGCGAACCCGTGAAGCCCGCCGCCTTGATGCGGTTGTCCGCCACCAGTACCTGGCCAACGTCACGGCCGCTATCGAACAGCAGCGAGAATGTGCCTTCCGGCATGCCGCAATCCTTCATGGCCTTCTGCACCGCGCGGCCGACTAATTCCGCCGTGCCCGGATGCGCCGAGTGCGCCTTGACAATCACCGGGCAGCCCACGGCCAGCGCCGACGCCGTATCGCCGCCGACGACCGAGAACGCCAGCGGGAAGTTGCTCGCGCCGCACACCGCGACCGGACCGACGCCGATATGACGCAGACGCAGATCGACGCGCGGCAGCGGCTTCCGGTTGCGCCGGCTCGATGCGCACGCCCATGTCATCGCCGTTGCGCACGAATTCCGCGAACATGCTTAACTGGCCGACCGTGCGGCCGCGCTCGCCTTCCAGGCGCGGCCGCGGCAGACCGCTTTCCGTGGTTGTCGGGCACGATCATCCGCCGTACGCGTGGCGGACCTTGCGAAACTGCGCAGGGTCACGTACCCCACGTATATGCCGATGAGCGCGCTCCTCGAACGCGAACTCGATCTCGCTGGTTTGCCGATGCCCGCCAATCCCATCTCGACCGCTTCGCCGCTAGCCGTCACGCTGTTGCAGCAGAGCGCGGAATTCATCTCGATTCTTCCGGCGAGCGTTGCCAGGCTGTTCGAAGCGCACGGCATGCTGCGCATCGTGCCAGTGCCGATGAAATCGAAATCGCAGACGTACGGCATCGTCACGAGAAAGGGCGGCGCGCTGTCGCCGGCCGCGCGCCAGTTCGTGCAGATGCTGCGGGCGCAGGAACGCCCGCATTGAGCACCGGTCAGCGCGTCGCCACGATAAAGAGACGCGGGAAGGGCAGGAAGCACGATGTCGTCATCGAAGACGGTGTAGGCGTCTTGCAGCAATTCACGGTAGCGCTTCAGGTACTCCGCCCGTTCCGAGGCATCGAGACGGGCGAGAAACGGACGAAGCCCGCTGCCCTTGAACTATTCGATGACCTGCCGCCTTCCAACTGATGGTGATGCGTCGTGCGCCAGATATCGGCCGCAGTGCAAAGCGGCTTCAGCATTCAGCAACGAGTGATACCACTCCGCCTTGAAGCGCTCCGTGCGCGCCGCACCCCTGAGCTTCTCGCGCCACGGACCTTCTTCCGCCACCTGACGCATGAAACGATGCACGGGCTCATCGAGGTTGTCCGGCATCTGCACGGCGAGACGCCCGCCGTCAGTCAGCTTGCCGATCAGCTTCGGAAACAGCGTCTCATGCCCCGGCACCCATTGGAACGCCGCGTTGGCGAGAATGAGATCGTAAGGACCGAGCGCATCCCATTAAACGATATCGGTCAGTTCGGACTTCACGTTCGGCAGGCGTTTGCACGCGGCATCGATTATGTCTTGCGAATTGTCGATGCCGGCCACGCTCGCATCCGGTGCATAGGACAGCAATGTTTCCGTCGAATTGCCCGGCCCGCACGAGATCCACGGCGATGCGCACTTCGTCCGCACGTGCCGCGTTCAACAGGTTGCGCACCGGACGTGTGCGTTCCGCTTCAAATCGTGAGTATTGCTTCGCCTGCCAGTCTGTCGATGTCGATGCCGTCGCTGTCGTCATGTTGTACTCCCTTCAAAGAATATTCGCGATTCTGAACCAGAACGCCGCGAGTAAATGATTCTGCATCTCAAATTAAAGCCCAATGACGCGGTCGGATTTGCACTTGCGAGAAATCATCGGCCTATACTGACGAGGCGTCGCGGCGGCCGCTTTCTTTTCCGCTTTCCGCGTTTGCTCCATTGATCATTCACACGTGCCACACGCGCGCAATGAAGCGTCGTTGGCGCTTTCGGGGACACACACAGATGGGTGACATTTCAGGCGGCTTGACGAGTCTCGTGGCCGCACTGCACGCGCAGCAAGCCGCGCTCACCGAACGCTGGATGAAGCTCGTGTTCGGCGATCAGGAAATCGAACACTCGGATCAACTGACTTATCGGCAACTCGCGGATCATCTGCCGAGTATCTTCGATGAGATATGCATCGTGCTGGAATCGCGCAATCTGCGTGACCAGGAAGGCGCGATAGAACGCAACGCGCGCCAGCATGGGCAATGGCGGTGGAAGCAGGGTTATCGCATCGACGAACTGGTGCGCGAACTCGATCTGTTCCGGCAGGTTCTGCTGATGGCGATCGGCGAATATGCAGCGGCGACGCCCGGCTTCGCGCGTGAAGACGAAGAACACGCGCGCCTGATGACCGATGAAGTCGTGAGCTTCGTCACGCTCGCATCGATCCGAGAAGCCGTGAGCGAACGCGACCGCAAGATCGACGAATACACCGGCATGCTGGAGCGCGCGAACTACGAACTCACGCTGCGGCAGAAGCTCATCGGCGATCTTTACGAAACGCGCATGCAGATCACGCGGCGCGTGGCCCACGATCTGCGCAACTTCCTCAACGTGTTCTCGACCGCGCTGCAACTGGCGACGCGTTCGCCCGCCCGGCGCGATACGGCGCTGGGTCTGGCGAACCGTCAGGTTGCGGACATGGCGACTCTTGTTGACGAGATGGTCGAATACTCGAAGGTCCTGGGCGACGATTCTGTACTGACGGTCGAAGCATTCGATCTCGTCGGCCTCTTCGATGAACTGATGCAGGCGTGTCGCGTATCGACGGAAGCGAAGGGGCTGAAGCTCGTCGGCCAACTGGACACGACGCTGGGCACGGTCACATCGAATCGGCTGAAGGTGAAGCAGGTCGCGCTGAATCTGCTGTCGAACGCGATCAAGTACACGGCGGCGGGGGAAATCGTGCTGTCGATCAACGCCGCGCCGGACGAACGCTGGCGGCTGCGCGTGACGGACACGGGCGTGGGTATCGGCGAGCACGATCAGGAGCGCGTGTTCGAAGAATTCGAGCGCGCCGCGGATGAAGACATTCCCGGCGCGGGGCTGGGGCTTGCCATCGTCAAGGAACTGTCACGCACGCTGAAAGGCGAGCTGAAGTTTCAATCGACGAAAGGGCGCGGCAGTGTGTTCGAAGTCACATTTCCGCTCGTGCTGGAACCGAAACCCACGCCGAACGCCCCGCAATAAAAAAGGCGAACGGGGCGACCCGTTCGCCTTCGGTCTGCATGCGCCGTGCTTGCGCTTAAGCCGTCACGCCTTCTTCGACCACTGCTTCGTATTCTAACGACGTACGGATCAGGTGATCGAACGCGGAAAGCGATGCCTTCGCGCCTTCGCCGACTGCGATCACAATCTGCTTGTACGGCACCGTCGTCACGTCGCTGGCTGCGAATACACCGGGGATCGACGTCGCGCCCTTCGCATCGACGATGATCTCGCCGTGCTTCGACAGATCGACCGTGCCCTTGAGCCATTTGTTATTCGGCACCAGACCGATCTGCACGAACACGCCTTCCAGTTCCACGCGATGCTCGGCACCCGTCGTGCGATCCTTGTAGACCAGGCCGTCGACTTTCTTGCCGTCGCCGATTATTTCCAGCGTCTGGCCTTGCGTGATGACGCTCACATTCGGCAGGCTGTAGAGCTTCTTCTGGAGCACGGCATCCGCACGCAGTTCCGCACCGAATTCGATCAGCGTCACCGCGCTCACGATACCCGCGAGGTCGATGACCGCTTCCACGCCCGAATTGCCGCCGCCGATGACCGCGACACGCTTGCCCTTGTTGAACAGCGGGCCATCACAATGCGGGCAGTACGCCACGCCGCGATTGCGATACTCGCGCTCGCCCGGCACACCGATTTCACGCCAGCGCGCGCCCGTTGACAACACGATGGTCTTTGCCTTCAAGACCGCGCCGCTCGCCAGATGAATTTCGTTGATGCGGCCCGGCACGAGCTTTTCGGCGCGCTGCACGTCCATCACATCGACTTCATAGATCTTGACGTGCTGCTCCAGCGCGACGGCGAACTTCGGCCCTTCGGTTTCCGTGACGGAGACGAAGTTTTCGATGGCCATCGTGTCCAGCACCTGACCGCCGAAACGTTCCGCGACCACGCCCGTCGCAATGCCCTTGCGTGCCGAATAGATCGCAGCCGCCGCACTTGCCGGGCCGCCGCCGATCAGCACGTCGAACACCAGCTTGTTTTCCAGATCCTTCGCGGTGCGCGCAGCCGAACCCATGTCCAGCTTGGCGAGAATTTCCTTCACGCCCATGCGGCCCGAGCCGTAGCTTTCGCCGTTGAGGCGTTGAGGAACATCATCGGCACGGCCATCACTTGGCGTTCTTCCACTTCGGCCTGGAACAGCGCGCCGTCGATCGCCACGTGCCTGATGCGCGGGTTGATGATCGCCATCACGTTCAGCGCCTGCACGACTTCCGGGCAGTTTTGGCACGACAGCGAGAAATACGTTTCGAAGTGGAAATTGCCGTCGAGATTCTTGATTTGCTCGATGGTCGCGTCATCCAGCTTGATCGGGTGGCCGCCGGTTTGCAGCAGCGCGAGCACGAGCGACGTGAATTCGTGGCCCATCGGGATGCCGGCAAACTGGATGCCCGCGTCCTTGTCTTTCTCGCCGATGGTGAACGCCGGACGGCGTGCGCCCGCATCATCTTTCTCGACGACGTTGATGTGCATGTTCAGCGAATCGATTTCGTCGAGCAGGCTTTTCAGCTCCTTCGACTTGTCGCTGCTGTTGAGGAAGGCGACGAGCTCGATCGGCCGGGTGACCTTTTCCAGATAGGCTTCAACTGATTCTTGAGGTTGGCGTCCAGCATGGCGTTGTCCGTTCCTTGAGGGTTGTACAGACGTGCTTCGATACAGCGCCGAGTGAAATCAGCGCTGCGTCGAAAGCTTTTTTGGGTGTTTCATGACTTACCGCAAGATGTGCGGC
Source organism: Candidatus Burkholderia pumila (assembly GCA_001045575.1). Taxonomy (GTDB): domain Bacteria; phylum Pseudomonadota; class Gammaproteobacteria; order Burkholderiales; family Burkholderiaceae; genus Caballeronia; species Caballeronia pumila. The sequence continues at coordinate 6,231 of LELG01000056.1, read as the reverse complement.
AAGTCGGTCAAGCTCGCAGAAGGTACGAAGCTTAGATCTTGCCGATCAGGTCGAGCGACGGGGTCAGTGTGTCGGCGCCCGGCGTCCACTTGGCGGGGCAAACCTGGCCCGGGTTTTTGGCGATGTACTGAGCAGCCTGAACCTTGCGCAGTAGTTCGCCAGCGTCGCGGCCGATGCCGTTGTCGTGGATTTCGCACAGCTTGATCTGGCCTTCCGGGTTGATCACGAACGTGCCGCGCAGCGCCAGGCCTTCTTCTTCGATCAGAACGTCGAACGCGCGCGAGATTGCCAGCGTCGGATCAGCGATCATCGGATATTTGATCTTGCCGATCGTGTCCGACGTATCGTGCCATGCCTTGTGCGTGAAGTGAGTGTCGGTCGACACCGAGTAGATTTCCACGCCCAGCTTCTTGAATTCTTCGTAGCGGTCAGCCAGATCGCCCAGTTCCGTCGGGCAAACGAATGTGAAGTCGGCCGGGTAGAACACGAATATCGACCACTTGCCCTTCAGGTCTGCGTCGGTGACGGTCTGGAAATCGCCATTATGGTAGGCGGTTGCTTTGAACGGCTTGACTTGGCTGTTGATGATGGACATTACCAGATTCCTCCTTTGGAGTGGAGTGGTGTTGAAAAAATAGATAAATTATACAGGAAATCTATCGTTGAAGAGAATTTGATTTGTTTTATTGTGTGAATAGAGCGGCTCTATCGTGGCGATACGTCTCGTAATCCTCTATGAGGCACTGCGCTTGCCCGTGATGCCGTCGCCTTCCTCTTCCGGCACGTGGCTGCTGGCGGGATCAATTCAAGAATCTCTTCATGAAAATCGTAATAATCGGAGCGGGCAACAATATCGGTTCGGCGCTGGCGACGCGTTTCACTGCCTGCGGTCATGACGTGCAGATTGCGAACTCGCGCGGGCCCGGGACCCTTGGCCGACGTCAAGCGTCCGATCGGCGCAACTGCCGTCGATGCCAGGGACGCTGTGAAAGGCGCGGACGTCGTCGTGACGATTCCGCAGGCGAAAGTGCCGCTGCTGCCGAAGGACCTGTTTGTGGGCGTGCCGGCGAGCACGGTCGTCATCGATATCGGCAACTACTATCCGCAGCAGCGCGACGGGCGGATCGAAGGCATCGAAAAGGGCACGCCGGAAAGCCGCTGGATCGAGCAGCAGATCGGACGGCCGGTCGTGAAGGCGTTCAACAATATCTATGCAGCGCATCTGAAGAACAACGGCAAGCCCGCGGGCACGAAAGGGCGCATCGTGCTGCCGGTCGGGCAACGATATACGCGCGAAACCGGTCGTGATGAAGCTCATCGACGAAATCGGCTTCGATGTCGTCGATGCCGGCAAAATCGACGACGATTCCTGGCGCCAGCAGCCCGCGACGCCCGTGTTATACCGCCGACCTCGACGCAGCGGGCGTGAAGGAAGCGCTGAAGCAGGCTAATCCGATGCGCAAACCCAAATGGCGCGCGACAGATCGCAGTCCGGGCGCCTTCGATAACCCGGCGTAAAGCGATGAAGTAAGAGAAACGCGAGCAAAAAGTCCGCTCATGCGACAATCTGCAAACTTTCTCGATGGGCTTTAACCTATGACGTGCCGGGTTGCCCAATCATCCGCGAGACGGCACGGCCGTCATGGACTTGCAGATTGACTATGAAAACCGCTTCTCCCACGCAGGACGCCAAGCAGGACATGCAGCAATCGCAACATCGCTTCGGCGAGTGCGACGAGTGCGCAAACGTCGAACTCGTCGCAACCGCCACCATCCCCACGCAGTACGGCACGTTTGGGTCGTACGTGTATCGCGTGAAGCATACGGATGTGGAGCACATCGCGTTCGTGATGGGCGATGTCAGCAACGGCGAATCGGTTCTGACGCGCCTGCATTCGGAATGCGTGACGGGCGATGTGTTCGGTTCGTATCGATGCGACTGCGGCGAGCAGCTCGACCTCGCGCTGCGTTATATCGCGGCGGAAAATCGCGGAATTCTGCTGTACTTGCGCGGCCATGAAGGGCGCGGCATCGGCCTGGCCAACAAGATTCGCGCGTACGCGCTGCAGGAGCAAGGTCTTGACACCGTCGATGCAAACCTGCACCTCGGCCTGCCCGACGACGCGCGCGAATACGATTCAGCCACGGCCATTTTGGGTTCGATGAACGTGAAGTCGGTGCGGCTGATGAGCAACAATCCGTCGAAGTTCGACACCCTGCTCAAGCACAACATTCCCGTGAGCGAACGCGTGGCGCTGGCTATTCCGATGCGCGAGGAAAACGAGCGGTACATCAAGACGAAGCAGGCACGGTTCGGGCATTACTTCGAAGAGAACGAATAAGCGCTTCGTCTAAGTCGCGTCGTGGAAGATGACGCCGAGCATAGCATATGCCACCTTCCTGATCTGAGGCGGCTTACCCCATGCCTCATATTCACCCGATACGGCCCGCGCGTCCCCTGCACAGGCCGGTGATGCACGGCAAAGAACACCGCATCGCCTTGCGATAAAGGTACCACTTCCGCCCGCGATTGCATACGCGAACGTTGTTCCGTCATCACAAATTGTCCGCCGGTGAAATCGCGCTCAGGTTTGGACAGCAAGATGGTCATTTGAATCGGGAACACGTGTTCGCCGTATAAATCCTGATGCAGACAGTTGTAGTCACCCGGAACGTAACGCAGCAGTAAAGGCGTCGGGAGTGTCTGCCCAGCATCATGGCAACGCGCGGTGAACGCATCGTGCTTGCGTGGAAAGCGCGTCTCGATGCCCATAACCTCGTTCCACGATTCGCAATCGGCGCGAGATGCGGATAGGCGGCATGCCGAAGATGATCGAGCTGCGCAGACAGCGGATACGCGAAATATTTGTACTCGCCGCGCCCGAACCTGTAGCACTCCATCACGACGCGGCTCCAAGCACGCGGCGTCATCGTCGTCGTATAACGCGGCCAGCGTGTCGCATTCGTCACGCGTGAGCAGACTCGGCGCGACCGCCGAGCCGAAGCCATCCAACTGAGTTTCGATATCGAACCAATCGAGCGATTTATTTCACTCGTGTCGACATATCGAACGCCAAAAGCACTTTCATATCTCATTCCTCCGTCGACCCATGAAGTGTGCCCGTTTGGCACGCCGTTCGAGCGCTCCGGGTCTTGCTACGTAAGTCGCCCGGATTGCATCAATGCGTTGTAGCGACTTCGGTGATCCGGCTCTGCAACGCTTCCTTGCGCGCCACGATCTTCCGGCCGAGCGCATCGAGATCGATCTTCGTCTTGCGGATCTCCGGAAACAGATCCTTCTCTTCTTCCTCGACGTGATGCGTCACGTTTTCCTTCAGCACCTTGAAGGTTGCATCGAAGCCCTGATCGCCGGCCTTCAACTGCGTGAATTTTTCGATGAGCGTCTTCACGAGAAAGTGCTCGACGAACGCTTCGTCGACATCGAACTTGTCGTCCGAACCGAGCGCCTCGCGCGCGGCGGGATAGAGCAGTTCTTCCTCAACGATCGAATGGATCGTCAGCAGTTCGCACGCACGCTGCACAAGCGTGTTCTTGCGGTCGCGGTCGCCCTTGTCGGCGCGCTCGAAGGCATCGAAAAGCTGATCGATGGCGCGATGATCCGCCGTGAGAATCTCAAGGGCATTGGTCGTAGTCATCTCGCTACTCCTGTGGGGACATATTGGAAACCGATAGGGCATCTGTCGCGCCCTGAGGTCTTCCTCATTTAGCAACACAGATGCCTGGCTCCTAACAGTCGCGCTGACGCACGATCCGCACGCGCCACCATGGTGGCAAAAGCCGCCGCACTTCGCCGCGCATGAACCGGTCGTCGATGAGAAACAGCACGCCGCGATTCTCCGGCCCGCGAATCACGCGTCCTGCGGCCTGCACGACCTTTTGCAGGCCCGGAAACAGAACATGTACGCATAGTCTTCGCCGAAGGCATCGTGCATGCGGGTTTTCATCTACTCATTCATCATTCACGGCGTTGAGTTGCGTCAGGCCGAGCGTGGCAACGAACGCGCCGCCCAGCACCGCGAAACCGATCGCGTCCGTCCGGCACGAAGCGTGCGAGAAACGTCTGCTGTTCGGCTTCGCTCATTGCGCGGGATTGCAGCTAGCACGGCACGTCGGGATGACGCGCCTGAAGCGCGCTCGATACCTGTGCCAGATACTCGAGCTGATGAAAAGTAGTTGCCCGGCGCGCGCATACTGCGCCGCGATCATGTCGGCGATGCGCTCGACCGATTGCGCGCGGTCGCGGTAGCGCGTGGAAAGATCGGCAATGGCGCGCACATCGAGTTGCTTCGCGTTGAACGGCGACTCGACATCGACACGTACCGTCGATTGCCGGCAGGCCGAGCGTGTCGGCATAGAAATGCGCGGGCGTGAGCGTCGCCGAAAACAGCGCGACGTTATGCGCGCGTGCGAGACGCGGCGCGAGATGCGGCGCGGGAATCACGTTGCGCAGGCAAAGCACGCTGTTGCGGAAGCGGGCATTATTTGTCCTGGCATCATTCAACGCGATTCGAACACCGAATGCGAACTAAACCGTTCGGTGATGCGCGTGAAATGCACGGCATCGAAATAAAAGCGCAGCGTCTCGGGCGTGAAGAGATCGGGCTGCTCGCCCATTGCTTCGGTCATCTGAGAAACGACCTGGGCCAGCGCGCTTAGCAGCGCTTCCGGCGGCTCGGCATGCGCGACGTAATCGACGTTCTGATCGCGCGTCACGTCGCTCCAGGCGCGGGCGATGCGGTTCAGCGCGCGCCTGAGCATCGCGTTGAACGATGCACGATCGAGCGATGCCCCGTGTACATGCCCCGCGCGCGCTCGACGAGATTGTGCGCTTCGTCGACAAGCACGGACACGCGCCAGCGGTTGGCTTCGGCGAGCGCGTAAAGCATGGCGCTGGTCGAAGTAATAGTGTAGTCGCCGACGATCACATCCGCCCAGCGCGACAATTCCTGGCTCAGATAATAAGGGCAAACGTCGTGCTCGCGTGCCACGCCTGCCACCGAGGCGCGATCCAGTTGCGCGCATTCGAGCGCAGCGGCGCGCACGGCCGGAAGCCGGTCGTAGAAGCTACGCGCAAGCAGACACGACTCGCCATGACACGCGATCCGGATACTCGCAAGCCTTGCGCGACGAGTTTGACCACGCGCAACGGCGTGGCATCGAGCGTGGTCAGAGCATCGAGCGCGAGCTGGCGTCCGGCGCTTTTCGCGGTGAGAAAGTAGATCTTGTCGAGTTGCTGTTTCGGCCACGCCTTGAGCAACGGAAATAACGTGTCGACCGTTTTGCCGATGCCCGTCGGCGCTTGCGCCATCAAACATTGACCGGATGCGGCCGAGCGATAAACGGTTTCGGCCAGCGCACGCTGTCCGGCACGAAACTCCACGTGCGGAAACGCGAGCACGGTCAGCGCAGAATCACGCGCTGACCGATGCGTAATCTCCTGTTCTACCCACGCGATAAAACACTTGCATGCTGCTCGAAATGCGTCTTTAGCGCGGCCGCCGTTTCCGTTTCGACGATGACCGTTTCGCTCTGCCTGACGACATCGAAATAAACGAGCGCGATGTCGCTCTGCTCAAGCCCGCGCAATTCGCATATCAGATACCCGTACACCCGCGCTTGCGCCCAATACAGATGCCGGTGATTGTCCGGCATCCTTTCCAGCTTCCCGCGATGCGTCTTGATCTCTGCGAGGCGATTGAGCGCGGGATCGAAGCCATCGGCGCGGCCGCGCACGCGCAGCGGCCCGTAGTCCTCCGATAGATTTCCTTCAGGTAGCCGGCGGGCCGCCGGTTCGTCACGGTGACGTGGCCCGCGATGCCTTCCTGCGCGGTGGGCGTGGGCGTGAAGCGCAGATCGAGATCGCCTTGCTTTGCGGTGAGCTCGCACAACGCGCGCACGGCGATGTTGTAGCGGGAGTGGTCGTCCAGGACGGGGTAGCAGCGGGTCTGATCGAGCATGGCGAAGTCGCCCTTGAAATCCATCTGCCACAACTCGTTGGGCTCGCCTCGCTCAAAGCGCTGCCAGGCAGTGGCATCAGCGCGCTGCCCGATGCAGCCGTGACGATGCAGGATTGCCGTAACCGCACTGGGGGCGGGCACGTTCTGCAGCCCCTGATCCCGCAGGCGACGACTGATCTTATGCCCGCTCCAGCACGGGTGTTCGTTCGCGTCGCATTTGAATGACGCGCTGCTCCATCTCATCGGTTGTACG
>LELG01000055.1 GCA_001045575.1 Candidatus Burkholderia pumila | reverse complement strand
AAAAGGTACAGACCTGTCCCGGTGGAGCGTTCGGGAAATCCAAGCCGTTGCTAATACGTTGAACTCAAGGCCGCGGAAAACTCTTGGATGGAAGACGCCTGCGGAAGCCCTGGACGAATACCTAAAATCTGTTCAACAATCCGGTGTTGCGACGACGACCGGTTGAATCCGCCTGATAGGCCCCAAGATGTTGTCGGGACACTGAACCGCGCGGGGCTGTTGTTGTTTCGTTGTCGACAACCGCCGCGGTGTTTCCCATCGGGAACGACATTCTCGCTTAGCACTTGCTGCACCGCCCACTTTTGCGTGTATATTGATGGTCCGACGTCATGCCGGTTCCACACGGATTTGTCAATAGGCGCACTCTTTTAGTGCGCAACCGCGTGAAGGGCCGGCTGCACGGGTTTCCCGTTCAGACAGATTCAGCGGGTTTGTTTTTTAGGCAAAACGGCCGCATCGAGCGACCGATACGCCGACGCAGCGCACGCCGGTCACGAGGCGCATCAGGAGGCGGCAATGCTTGAGTCACTTTCGCTCGCAGCGGGCCTGTCGTGGGCGAGCGGTCTGCGGCTGTATATCACTGTGTTCATCGCCGGTCTGTTCCAGCGCATCGATCTGATTCATCTTCCGGATTCGCTCGCGGTGCTTGGATCGCCGTGGGTCATCGGCATCGCGGCGGTGCTCTCGGTCATCGAATTTCTCGCCGACAAGATTCCCGCCTTCGATTCCCTCTGGGACGCCATCCACACGCTGATTCGCATTCCGGCGGGCGCGGTGCTCGGCGCCGGATCGCTCGGCCACGCTGATCCCGCCATGCTCACCATTGCCGCGCTCGCGGGCGGCACGCTCGCCGGAGCATCGCATTTTGCGAAGGCGGGGACGCGGGCGCTCATCAATCTGTCGCCGGAGCCGGTGTCGAACTGGGCGGCGTCCGCCACGGAAGACGTCGGCGCGATGCTCGGCATTGCGCTGGCGCTGTTCGTGCCTCTGCTGTTCCTGGTGATACTGATCGTCTTTCTGGTCTGCGTGGGCTGGGCCTTGCCGCGTCTAGTGCGCGGCGTACACGGCGGCGTTTCGCGGATGGCCAAACACATGCTGCCCAACCACGGGCCGATGAACCAGCTGTGGAGCAAGCACGATTGAGCACAGCGGCAAAACCAGATAACGCCGCTTTCAAAGCCGGCCACATTCATCCGACCATCCGGACTCGGCTTTCGCAGACCGTGCGCTAGGCGTGGCGCATGATCGCCCGCGACTGGCCGCGCGGGCGAATTCACCATGCTGCTGCTCGCGCTAGTGCTGGCCGTCGCGGCATTGTTGAGCGGCGGCTTTCTCGCGGATCGCATGCGGCAAGGGCTGGCGCGTGACGGGCAGCAGATGATCGCGGCGGATTTCGTCGTGCGCGCCAATCATCCCGTTGATCCGATGTTCGCCGATTAGGCGAAAACGCTCGGCCTGCACACTGCGGGCACGACCATCTTCCCGAGCATGATCAGCTCGACGGCTGCGCGCGCTCTTCCTCAATGAATTTCTGGCGATCGGCGTGATCGGCAGCGTGGGCGGGCATCGTGCTCGACTCCGGCGGTCATCTATCTCGTGCTGCTGGACTGGCTAGGCTCGCTCGTCGATGTCGAACTGCCGCAGCCCACGGTCTGGCCCGCGCTGCAATCCCTACGGATGCGTAATTTTTCGTCGAAGTAAAAACAATGACTGAAGTGAATGAGCAAAGCCAGCAAGCAGCCGACCGCATTCGAGCTGATTGGCGGCGAAGAGCGGCTGCGCGCCAGGTGGACCGCTTTTCGATCTGATGGACTTGGGAGCCGGAATTCGCGGGCATCCGCGCGCTGCATCCGCCGACGCTCGACAACTCGCGCGATAACACCTTATGGTTCCTGTGCGGCTGGATGGGCGGGCCGGATCATTACATCAGCCCGCTTCGGGCATCTGCGGCTGCGGGCGCGGTACCTGCCGTTTGCGATTGCATCGGGCGAGCGCGATCAATGGCTGCGCTGCATGGCCTGGGTGATGGAAGACGTCGGCATCGACGAAGCCTTGCGGGAACACCTCCTGACATCGTTCTTCGATACAGCGGACTGAATGCGCAACCGTCCCGGTTGATTCGCGCGCTTTTTTTGTATCGGTTCAGGGCGGATGCGGGCGAGTATGATCAGCGTTTTCGCATCAACGCAAGGGAACGGAGATATGAGCACACGCGCACTCTTTCGTGAAGACGCTTACCAGACGCGCTGCGACGCGACGGTGAGGGCTATCGACGAGCAGGGCATCCATCTCGATCAGAACGTGTTCTATCCGCTCGGCGGCGGTCAGGCGGGCGATGCCGGCATGCTGAAGCTTGCGGACGGCACGTGCATTTCGATTGCGCACACGCGCAAGGCGAAGTTCGAAGGCGCAACGTCGGATGATGTGGTGCATGTGCCTGCTGCCGGGCAAGACTCGTTGCTCCAGAAGTTGGCAGTTGGTGATAAGGTGAGCGCGGAAATTGACTGGGAGCAGCGATACAAGCGCATGCGCCTGCACACGGCGAGCCACCTGATTTGCGCGGTGCTGCCGTATCCCGTCGATGGATGCAGCATCACGACGGAGTACGCGCGGCTCGATCTCGCAACCGTCGAGCTGATCGAACGCGAGGCGGTAGAAGCGAAGCTGGCGGAATTGATCGGCGGTTCGCATGCGGTGCGCACCGAATGGATCACCGATGACGAAATGGTCGCGTGTCCCGAACTCGTCCGCACGATGAGCGTGAAGCCCGCCGATGGGCCTCGGCCGCGCTCGGCTGCTGCGCATCAAAGACGTCGATCTGCAGCCGTGCGGCAGCACGCATGTACACAATACCGAAGAAATCGGCGCGCTGCGGATTGCGAAGCTGGAGAAGAAAAGCGCACGCACGCGGCGGCTGGTGCTGGAGATCTGGCGTGACCCCTCGATCCGCGCGCGCAGGACGTATTCGATTTCTGGTTCGGCGCGGACCTCAACATCTGGTGGAAGACGAAGCGCACGTTTGACGCGATGCTTACCGAGCGCTTCGGCGCGTTGCTCGATGAAGCGCAAGCGGGTGGTTTGGCTTCCATGTCGTCCGACCTTGGCATCGAACCGCGTTCGCCTCAAAAGACTGCGCGCGTCCGCTTCCGTAGCTTATTTTGAGAATGTCGGACGATTATAAACCGGTTGTTCGGCCGGACGGACGCGGGTCTCGGATGAGGCTTTGTTTTTATAAGATATGCGTTAGCCAAGCGGACGCAAGTGGCCAGAGAATCAGCACCCATGTCAGCACGCATAGAACGAGTGCGACCATCACGGCTGCGCTGCCGAGATCCTTCGCGCGCCGGGACAATTCGTGGCGTTCGAGCGAGATGCGATCGATGGCCGCTTCCACGCTCGAATTCAGCAATTCGATGATCAGCACCAGCAGCACCGACGCGATCAGCGCGACGCGTTCCACGGGCGCGACCGGCACGAACAGGCTGCATGGCAGCAGGATTGCAGCGAGCGTGAGTTCCTGACGGAACGCGCTTTCCTCGCGGATGGCGACCTGAAATCCGTAGAGCGAATTTTTCATCGCGTGCCACGCGCGCGTGAGACCGCGATTGCCCTTGTACGGATTGAAGGGTAGATCGTCGGGACTTAGCGGTTCATTGGCGGACGCGTTCGGCGTTTCGCTGGTGTCGTCGATGTCGTCATCGAATGGATCTTGCGGGCGTGACGGACCATGCGAGCGTTCCGCGGACGCCCGTATGGTCGATTCCGCCCGTTGTTGCGCGATTGCGCGTCTCGTTATGCGGCCGCCTGGTCGGTGCTCGCGCCGCCGCCGGTCCGAACTTGCGCAGATGCGAAGCGAATTGTTCCGATACCGCGCGCCACGAGAAGCGCTCGGTCCACGCGCGGGCATCGGCGCGTTCAATCTTCAGTACGTCGAGGTAGGCTTCGCGCAGGTCGTTATTCATCGCGCCGGGGCCGCCGGGGCCGAGCACGTCGATCGGGCCCGTCACCGGATACGCTGCGACCGGCGTGCCGCAGGCCATCGCTTCGAGCAGCACTAGGCCGAAGGTGTTGGTCTTGCTCGGGAACACAAACATGTCCGCTGTTGCGTAGACCTTCGCACGAGACCCATTTCGAATCGGGCAGATCGAGCTTCAGAAACGCTTCGATGTTTTTTCGACGGCTACGCGGCCGATGTACAGAAAGATCGAACTCGCGGTGTTGAGCACCTTCGAATCGTCTATCGGATGAAAGATGTCCCGATCGACGCTGCGCGTCCACAGTATGGCGTTGGTGAAGCCGTACTTTTCCAAGATATCGCCCTTAACGACGGGCGTCGGCGCTATCACAGCTTGCGACGGCTTGTGGAACCAGTGAAGGAAGCGATACGTCATCGCCAGCGGAATGCCGAAGCGCGCCTTCACGTACTCCGGGAAACGCGTGTGATACGCGGTCGTGAATGGCAGCTTGTGCTTGATCGCGTACGAGCGTGGCCATGCCGAGCGGGCCTTCCGTGGCAATGTGAAGCGCATCCGGATCGAACGCGTCGATGCGCTCGTTCACATGCTTGCCCGGCATCAGCGAAAGGCGGATTTCGGGGTAGGTCGGGCAGGGAATGGTCTTGAATTCGAGCGGCGTGAGCAATTCCACGCAATATCCGAGCGCGGTGAGTTCCTTGGTCGTGTTCTTCAGCGTGCGCACGACGCCGTTGACTTGCGGCTCCCATGTGTGTAACAATTATAATGCTTTAGCCCGGTTGCGTTCGTTTCATGGTAGAGTACGTTTTAGACAGTCGCTTTTGCGCCTTGCTGGGACGCGCTTCCGGCGAGCGCATGACGGTCCAGAAGATGACCTTCAGCTCGCCGTCGTTGCAGTACAGAATGCAGAATGCCGTCGATGTCGCGTATTTCTGCCTTGTGGATGTGTCCGCACACGACGCCGTCGCAGCTGCGACGGCGTGCTTCATCGGTCATGATTTTCTCGAACTGCGAAATGAAGTTGACCGCGTTCTTGATCTGATGTTGCAGGTACTGCGACATCGACCAGTAATTCAGCCCGAGCCGCGTGGGCACGCGGTTGAACCAGCGGTTGAGCAGCAGGATCAGCGTGTAGGCGCGGTGTAGCCGAGATAGGCTAGCCACTTGGCGTGCTGGATGACGCCATCGAACAAGTCGCCGTGAACGATCGATCCACAGGCGCTTGCCCGCGAGCGTCGTGTGGAAAGCTTCGCCTCGCACGTGGATGTTGCCGAGCGCGAGATCGCAGAACTGGCGTGGGCTTTCGTCGTGATTGCCGGGAATGTAGAAGACCTGCGTGCGTGCCCTTGCGCAGAATCTTCTGCACGACGTCGTTGTGCGCCTGCGGCCAGAACCAGTCCTTGCGCAACTGCCATCCGTCGATGATGTCGCCCACGAGGTACAGATATTCCGACTCGTTGTGGCGCAGGAAGTCGAGCGGATAGGGTGCTTGGCAGCCGCCGGAGCCCAGGTGGATATCGGAGAGCCAGATCGTTACAGTAACGATGCTGGCTGTCGGGTGTGTGCGCGTCCTGATCCTCGGATGCCAGGCGAAGCGCGTCACTCAGGCCCGGCACGCCGGCGGCGGAGGCTTCGGACTTACGGAAGCGCAGGGTCGTGGACGGCTCGATTGCCGGGGTGACTGTAGAGTTCAAGACCATGGGCTCGCGCATCGAGTTTCGGTATGCATATTGCTCCATGTAAACGTGACCGAGCCGTAACAGTCACGAGAAATTCTTATTACTTGCTGACAGCAATCACACGCGTTCCCGCGAGACGATCATGAAGAAACTGGCGCGCGGGATCGAGCCAGACGGTGGCGGCCCACAGCGCGATCCACACTGCGAACACGGCGAGCGTTTGTGGCACGGCCAGTCCGAGCAATGGATGCAGCTCGAGCGGCGGCAAAAACCAGAGCCACGCGAGGAGATATCGCACGAAAGCGCGCAGAGGTTTGACGGGCTGGCCGTTTGAATCGACGAGTTTGAGACGCCAGGTTTTCATCGGCAAGGTCTGGCCGCCGTGGCACCAGAACCACACGAAATACGCGGCAAGCACGATGCCGATCCACGTCATCAGCCAGTTGTGATGTGTGAGTCCGTTGCGCTGCTGCATGAGCGTGCTAAAAAGATATCCAGCGATGAAGACCATGCCGAAGAGGATGATGCTTTCGTAAAGCATCGTCGCAAGGCGGCGACGCAGGGATGGCGCGCGCAAATTGCCGGATTCAGTGGTGATCGAAGCAGGCGCGCTCATGCGGTTACGAGCCATTTAAATCGATGGCGCTTGCTGTTGCGACACCGGACTGATAGGGGCGTGGCCGGCACGATGCTGGCGGCGTTAGGAATGGCGGGCTGAGCGGGCGCAGCCGACGCAAGCGGTTCCGAAGATGCTGCCGCCGGTACTTGCCCCGATGTCGCGGAAGCATGCTCACGCTGCGCGACAAGCCGGTTGATGTCCTTTACTTCGGTCTTGCCCGTGGGCGGCGCGGAAACGACCGTCTGACGGCGCGTGCGTTCGGTGGCCGCGAGCTTTTTCTTCTGCTCTTCGGTCAGCTTCTGATACGCGTCCCATGCCTTTTCGCGCTTATCCAGCGGCACGGACTTGGATACCTGATAGTTTTCACGCGCGACCTTGCGTTCGTCGGGCGTCATCTTGACCCATTCTTCCATCTGCCGATGCAAGCGCTCTTGCGACTCCGCCGACATCTTGTGATAGCGCGATGCAATCTTCAGCCACTTTTGCTTGCGTTCGTCACTGAAGGAATCCCACTGCCTGGCGAACGGCGCGAGCGCGACGCGTTGCGCCTCAGTAAGACAGTTCCACGAAGTCGAATCGGAAGAAAAGGAGAATTCGGCGAGCGGCGAGACGTTCGCATCAGAACCGGCACTTGCACCGGAAGGCGCGGAAGCTGCCGGAGAGGCCACCGTGGCGGAGTAGAAGCGTGGATGGGTTGCGGCGAACGCGACTATGCCCGCAATCGCACAACCGAACACAATCGCGAGACCGCGCTTGTAACTCACCCGAACTTCCCTGCAGGAATCTAAAAAAACGATGAAAAATCAGTGATCGCGGTCGCGCGACACATATAGGCGTTGAAGCCGTGATCGAGATACGCGTCGAGCGGCAGGTTGTCGGACATCATGGCTGCGTCGATATCCGCGAGTTCGGCCTTGCGCTGCTGTTCTTCCCAGTACGCAATGCCCGCAATGCCGATAGCCAGCGCCGCGAGTGGCCACACCAGCCCGAGACCACCGAGCCGCGCGAACAGGCCAGGGCGCGTGTGCGGTTCATCCGAACCGCCGCCCATCGAAACCGATGCGCCCGCGCCTGCGAAACCCAGCGTGAAGGCCGGTGCCGCGACCGCGACTCTCTCCGGTTTCTTGTGCGCGATGGCCGCGCGGCGTGCAGCCGCTAGCCGATCGACCGAAGCCGCCGGAAGTTTCGATGCATTTTCGCCCAGCGCACGAGCGACTTTCAGCGCGAACTCGTTTTCCTTAGTATCAGGAGTGGAACTCATAGCGTGATCCCTTTCGCTTTCAGGGCTTGTGCGAGCGCATGCGTGGCGCGAGAGCAGTGCGTTTTCACGCTGCCCTCGGAGCAACCCATCGCCGCGGCCGTTTCTGCGACATCCATATCTTCCCAATAACGCATGAGAAACGCTTCTCGTTGACGCGCCGGCAGTTTCTGAATTTCGGCATCGATCAGATTGAGGACCTGTTCGCTCTCCAGCCAGTTTTCGCTGCCTGCGCTTTCCTGGGACTCGAAAATTTCGAGCGGGTCGAACTCGTCGTCGTCCGCGTTGCCGAACGAGGAGAGCAGGATGACCCAGGTATTGCGCACCTTCTGGCGGCGGAAATAGTCGTGCGTCGCGTTCTGGAGGATACGCTGGAATAAAAGCGGGAGCTCGGAAGGAGGGCGGTCGCCATACTTTTCCGCCAGCTTGATCATCGCGTCCTGCACGATGTCGAGCGCCGCGTCGTCGTCGCGTACGGTGTAGACGGTCTGCTTGAATGCGCGTCGTTCGACGCCCGCCAGGAAATCGGCAAGTTCCTTGTCTGATGCCATCCTATGGGAGACCGGCGCTACGGCTTTGCATCCGTGCTGGGCGGCAGTCTATGCGTCGAAAGAGATCGTGAGGTTCTTGGAAAACCCGGCGATGCTAGCAAATTTTCGCCAGACCCGGAAATTTTGGCGGCACTTTATTGCGTAATCTCTTACGGACGTTCGGCTCGTTTGAAAAGATGCCCTCGATCGGTGCCTTTTCACCTCATAGGAAGATTTCGTCACTTTTTGCTTGACCGTCCCGATCGGCTACTGTTACATTTTTTAAATCGCATCAACAGTGAAATGCCTGCATTGAGGGTTGAGGCGAGCCCAAGAAGCACGCTTGTTAATCACCTGACCTGTCAATCAAGACGCGCCGCTTGAACCCGAGCCATAAGCCCGGCAGAGAGCACCCGATCAATTTTTTGCCGAAAATTCGAAAGGTGATAACATGCCTAGCGCGGAATTCTCCACGTCGGATACCACACTCCCTCACGAAGCCGATTCCATTGGCGGGACCGTGCTTATGCGCGTGCTCGCGGATGAGAACGTCGAATTCATCTGGGGTTATCCCGGCGGCTCGGTACTCTACATCTACGACGAGCTCTACAAGCAGGACCAGATCCAGCACATCCTCGTGCGTCACGAGCAGGCCGCGGTCCACGCCGCCGACGCCTATGCACGCTCGACCGGCAACGTGGGCGTGTGCCTCGTGACTTCGGGTCCGGGCGTCACCAATGCCGTGACCGGCATCGCCACTGCGTACATGGATTCCATTCCGCTGGTCGTCATCAGCGGGCAGGTTCCTACCGCGGCCATCGGCCTCGATGCGTTCCAGGAGTGCGACACCGTCGGCATCACGCGTTCCTGCGTGAAGCACAACTTCCTCGTGAAGGACGTGCGCGATCTCGCCGAGACCGTTAAGAAAGCGTTCTACATTGCGCGCACGGGCCGTCCGGGTGCGGTGCTGATCGACATTCCGAAGGATGTGTCGAAAGCGCCGTGCAAGTACGAGCCGGTCAAGAGCGTGTCGCTGCGTTCTTACAATCCTGTCACGAAGGGCCATTCCGGCCAGATCCGCAAGGCCGTGCAATTGCTGCTTTCGGCCAAGCGTCCGTATATCTATACGGGCGGCGGCATCATTTTGGCGGATGCGTCGCGAGAACTTAATCAGTTTGCCGATCTGCTCGGTTATCCCGTCACGAACACGCTGATGGGCCTTGGCGGCTACCGCGCGAGCAACAAGAAATTCCTCGGCATGCTCGGCATGCACGGCACGTATGAAGCCAACATGGCCATGCAGCACTGCGACGTGCTGATCGCCATCGGCGCGCGCTTCGATGACCGCGTAATCGGCGATCCGAAGCACTTCGCGTCGTCGCCGCGCAAGATCATCCACATCGATATCGATCCGTCGTCCATTTCCAAGCGCGTGAAGGTCGATATTCCGATCGTCGGCGACGTGAAGGAAGTGTTTAAGGAACTGATCGAGCAGTTGCAGCACGCCGAGCACGGACCGGACACGACCGCGCTCAAGACTTGGTGGGACGAGATCGAAGGCTGGCGCTCGAAGGACTGCCTCTCGTATGACTGCAAGAGCGACATCATCAAGCCGCAATACGTCGTCGAAAAGCTGCATGAGCTGACCAATGGCAACGCGTTTGTCTGTTCCGATGTCGGTCAGCATCAAATGTGGGCGGCGCAGTTCTATCCGTTCAACAAGCCGCGCCGCTGGATCAATTCGGGCGGCCTGGGCACGATGGGCTTCGGTCTTCCCGCCGCGATGGGCGTGAAGATGGCGTATCCGGATGAGGAAGTCGTCTGTATCACGGGCGAAGGCTCCATTCAGATGTGCATTCAGGAGCTTTCGACGTGTAAGCAGTACAACACGCCCGTCAAGATTATATCGCTCAATAACCGCTATCTGGGCATGGTGCGCCAGTGGCAGCAGATCGAATACAAGAAGCGCTATTCCAGTTCGTACATGGACGCGCTACCCGACTTCGTGAAACTGGCCGAAGCGTATGGCCATGTCGGCATTCGCGTCGAAAAGACCGCGGATGTCGAGCCGGCGCTGAAGGAAGCGCTGCGCCTGAAAGATCGCACCGTATTTCTCGACTTCCAGAGCGATCCGACCGAAAACGTATTCCCGATGGTGCAGGCAGGTAAAGGCATAACGGAAATGCTGCTCGGGTCTGAGGATCTATAACGCGGGTTTGTCTCGCGAGGCTCGCGCGCGCCTGTTTTCACAAAGGACATGCGTCGCGCGCGGGTTTTAAAGACAGGCTCAACTGGATATTCATCGGGAAAAGACAATGAAACACATCATCTCCGTTTTGCTGGAAAACGAACCGGGCGCGTTATCGCGTGTCGTCGGGTTGTTCTCCGCACGCGGCTATAACATCGAAACGCTGACGGTGGCGCCGACCGAAGACAGTTCGCTGTCGCGGCTCACCATCGTGTCCATTGGCTCGGACGACGTGATCGAACAGATCACGAAGCACCTGAACCGCCTGATCGAGGTGGTGAAAGTGGTCGACCTGACAGAAGGCGCCCACATCGAGCGCGAGCTGATGCTCATCAAGGTAAGGGCGGTCGGCAAGGAACGCGAAGAAATGAAGCGCATGGCGGATATCTTCCGCGGCCGCATCATCGACGTGACCGAGAAGACCTACACGATGGAACTGACGGGCGAGTCCGACAAGCTCGACGCGTTTATCCAGGCGCTCGACGCTACCGCGATCCTCGAAACGGTTCGCACGGGCAGTTCCGGCATCGGCTGGGGTGAGCGGATTCTCAAGGTCTGATCGCCTCCAACCACCATTAGCAGCGCAAGTAGCACACACCAATTTAACGCATCAGGATCAAGGACACACCATGAAAGTTTTCTACGATAAAGACGCCGACCTCTCCCTCATCAAGGGCAAGCAAGTCACCATCATCGGTTATGGCTCGCAAGGCCATGCACACGCGCTGAACCTGAAGGAAAGCGGCGTGAAAGTGACCGTTGGTCTGCGTAAGGGCGGCGCATCGTGGAGCAAGGCCGAGAACGCTGGCCTCAAGGTGAAGGAAGTGGCGGAAGCCGTGAAGGGCGCCGATGTAGTCATGATGCTGCTGCCGGACGAGCAGATCGCCGAAGTCTACAAGAACGAAGTGCACGCCAACGCCAAGGAAGGCGCGGCGCTGGCCTTCGCGCACGGCTTCAACATCCACTACGGCCAGGTCATTCCGCGCGCCGATTTCGACGTCATCATGATCGCGCCGAAGGCGCCGGGCCATACGGTGCGCAACACGTACCAGAACGGCGGCGGCGTGCCGCACCTGGTTGCCGTTGCTCAGGACAAATCCGGCTCGGCGCGTGATGTCGCGCTGTCGTATGCAGTAGCGACCGGCGGCGGCCGTGCGGGTATCATCGAAACGAACTTCCGTGAAGAAACCGAAACCGACTTGTTCGGCGAACAAGCGGTTCTCTGCGGCGGTACGGTCGATCTGATCAAGGCCGGTTTCGAAACGCTGGTGGAAACGGGCTACGCGCCGGAAATGGCGTACTTCGAGTGCCTGCACGAACTGAAATTGATCGTCGATCTGATCTATGAAGGCGGCATCGCCAACATGAACTATTCGATCTCGAACAACGCAGAGTTCGGCGAGTATGTGACGGGCCCGCGCATCGTGACGGCTGAGACGAAGCAGGCGATGAAGGCGGTTCTGGAAGACATCCAGACCGGCGAATACGCGAAGAACTTCATTCTGGAAAACCGCGCCGGTGCGCCGACGCTGCAATCGCGCCGCCGTATCACGGCCGAGCACCAGATCGAAGTCGTAGGCGAGAAGCTGCGCGCCATGATGCCGTGGATCGCTAAGAACAAGCTGGTCGACCAGTCGAAGAACTAAGCGTCACGTTTTTTGCTAAATCAGAAAGCCGCCCGGGTGCCTCGTGCGCCGGGCGGTTCTTGCTATCCTACGGTTTTTTATAAAAGAACGAACTCATTCATGAACTATCCACATCCGATTATCGCCCGCGAAGGCTGGCCGTTCATCGCCATCACGGTTGTCATCGCGATCCTTGTGCAGGCGCTGGGCGGCTTCGGTTTTGCCTGGCTCTTCTGGCTGATCGTGATCTTCGTCGTGCAATTCTTCCGCGATCCGGCCCGCCCGATTCCGACGCAAGCCAACGCCGTACTGTGTCCGGCGGATGGGCGCATCATCGCCGTCGAAACCACGCGCGATCCGTACGCGGACCGCGAAGCGCTGAAAATCAGCGTGTTCATGAATGTGTTCAACGTGCACTCGCAGCGCTCGCCCGTCGATGGCGCGATCAGCAAGGTGCAGTACTTCCCCGGCGCGTATCTGAACGCGGCGGTGGACAAGGCATCGACCGAGAACGAGCGTAACACGGTCGTCATCCAGACCTCTGCCGGTCATACGGTGACGTCGGTGCAGATCGCGGGTCTGATTGCGCGACGCATTCTGTGCTACGTGCACGTCGGCGAGCCGCTCACGCGCGGCCAGCGCTACGGCTTCATCCGCTTCGGCTCGCGCGTGGATGTGTATATGCCCGTGGGCAGCCGCCCGCGTGTGTCGATCGGCGAAAAGGTGTCCGCATCCTCGACGATCCTTGCCGAGTTCGCGGAATAACGCGGAGGACTCGATGGCGGCATTCAAACCGCGCCGTAACCGCACGAACGGAGCGCCACCGCGGGCGTTCCGGCGCAATAAGGCCATTCAGGAAGTCAGCGTCGTGGAATCGCGGCGCGCCAAGCGGCAGCAATTTCTGAAGAAGCGCGGCATCTATCTTCTTCCCAACGCGTTCACCACGGCCGCGCTGTTCTGCGGCTTCTTCGCCGTCGTTCAGGCGATGAACGTGCGGTTCGAGATCGCGGCCATTGCCATTTTCGTGGCGATGGTGCTCGACGGCATGGACGGACGCGTCGCGCGCATGACGCACACGCAGAGCACGTTCGGCGAGCAATTCGACAGCCTTTCGGACATGGTGTCGTTCGGCGTAGCTCCTGCGCTCGTGATGTACGAATGGGTGCTGAAAGACCTCGGCCGATGGGGCTGGCTCGCAGCGTTTGTCTATTGCTCGGGCGCGGCGCTGCGGCTCGCACGCTTCAACACGAACGTCGGCGTGGTCGACAAGCGGTATTTCCAGGGTTTGCCATCGCCGGCCGCGGCGGCGCTGATCGCGGGTTTCGTGTGGCTGGCGACGGACAATCGCGTGCCGCTGAAGCTCGTGTGGCTGCCGTGGATCGCGTTCGCGCTGACCGTTTATGCCGGTGTGACGATGGTGTCCAACGCGCCGTTCTACAGCGGCAAGGCGCTCGACGTGCGGTATCGCGTGCCGTTCGCGGGCGTGCTGCTCGTGGTGGTGGCGTTCGTGCTCGTTTCGTCCGATCCGCCGGTCATGCTGTTCTGCCTGTTCATGTTGTATGGTTTTTCGGGCTATATCTGGTGGGGTTATCTGGCGGCGCGCGGCAGGCCGAATCCGGCGCGGAATTCGCAGTGGGAACATTGATTGTTCGACGCTTTGAAAAGAAAAAGGCGGCGGGTTGTATGCCCGTCGCCTTTTTTCATGCTTTCCTGGAATCAGCCTGAAATCAGCGTGCCATTCGAAATATGCACGCGCTCGCCCTGGCTGAACGGCGGCGGATTCTTGTACGTGAAGTAACGCGTCTTGCCGTTCTCCATATGCACGCACACCGAATAATCCGTTTCGCTGCGAATGTGCTCTTCGACGGAGTTGCCCGCGAGACCGCCGCCGAGCGCGCCGAGGAGCGTCATCGCGGTACGATCGCCGCCGCGCCCGAACTGATTGCCGACGACACCGTCCGCTACCGAGCCGCCTATCGCGCCGATGCCGGTGCTGTGACCTTCACGCTTCACCGCAGAAATGGCTTACCGGGCCGCCGGTCGAGCATACGACTGCATATTGCGGCGGTTGTTGAACCGGTGCTTGCTGCGGCGCGGCGGCTTGCTGTTCAACCGCAGCCTGCTGCTGAGCCTGCGCCGCAGTCGGTTGCGCGGGCGGCCGCCAGCATCCACAGCAGGCTTACCGAGCCTGCCTGGGCATGTTGCGCATGGGGCAAGGACTACGGGCATGACAGGCTGGAAGCTGCCTGCCGCCGCAGTGCGTTCGCAGTGCGTTCGCAGTGCGTTCAAAGCGCCGAGCCTACCGGTTCATCGCCTCGACACTGAAGAATGGTCTTGAAGGCAAGACCGATACGGCTGCTACCCAGACCGAATTGCCGCTCATGCATGCCAATGTGCGTGGGCCTTCCTACTACCATGTATGGACGCCCCCGGTTTGCCAAGCGGTCTTTTCATGATGGGCAAAGGAAGAAGATTGCAGCCATGTATTCGGACTTTCCATGCCGGGCCATAGCCCAACCGTCCTTGATGGAATACGCTGATCGGCTCCCCAACACTGAATCGCGCTCCGTTGGCGCTATGGTAATAGCGGGCTTCTCCGATCACGGTCCAACCTGTTTTGCCATCACTGCGTGAATGCCTGAGCAATCCTATGGGGTGTAGAAGGCCTCCTACGTTGCTGATACGCTGCTCGAAACCCGGGTGTTACTCGCCTACAGTGTTGATCCTGTAGTTCGCCTGATACTGTCGGGTTGCGAGCAAGGAGAGCCCAGATGACACGCGCGTTTCTGTTCGCGAGAGCAACCGCGGCTATGTTGAAGTGGCGTCGAGTGGCGTCGTTCGAGGAGCTTACCGAGCTAGTTGTCGCTGCTTTGGTCGGCCTTGTTCTGGAACGCTCTTAACGCTGCGCGCGCGCCGTGAATGAGCCGGGTTCGCAAATAGACGTCACCTCGTTTGCTGATGCCGAGGAGCGTCGTCTTTCCTCCGCTGGACGATTAAGCCGGTACCAATCCCATCCAGGCGGCAAGTTGCCGCCTGTTGGCCGAATTCACG
>LELG01000519.1 GCA_001045575.1 Candidatus Burkholderia pumila | reverse complement strand
CTTGTGCATGATTCGAAGATATCAAATGTACACAAGAATACGATTATAGAATCAAGAAATGCATCATTCTTTGAAGATGTATTTCTTTGTAAATCCACTAGTGGATCAAGTTCGTCCAAACAAACTAATGCAAAAATTCACGATCCTGTTGTAGCACTGGAAGTTGAACTGAGACGCGGAAAAAGGGCAAGAATAGAGAAATCATTTGGTGATGATTTCGTAACTTATTTGCTAGAAAAGGAACCACAAGCTTATGCAGAAGTTGTAAGTTCTTCTGAGGGACCTTTGTGGAAAGATGCCATAAAAGTGAAGTTGATTTTATTTTACAAAATCATACTTGGGAGTTAGTGGATCTCCCACTTAGTTGTAAACCTCTGGGATCCAAGTGGGTCTTTAGAAAGAAGTTGAAACCTGATGGCTCGGTTGACAAGTATAAAGCCAGACTTGTGATCAAAGGTTATAGCCAAAAAGAAAGTCTAGATTATTTTGACACATATTCTTCTGAGTCAAGAATAAATTCTATAAGGCTGGTAGTGGCAATTGCAGCCTTGAAGAATTTGAAAATACATCAAATAGATGTGAAAACAATTTTCTTAAATGGAGATCTAGACGAGAAAATCTACATGGAGCAACCTGAGGGTTTTGTAGCTCCAGGTACTGAAAAGAAAGTTTGTAAACTGGTAAAGTCATTGTATGGTTTGAAACAAGCGCCAAAAAAGTGGCACGAGAAGTTTGACCATGCGATAATTACCAGTGGTTTCAAAACCAATGAAAGTGACAAGTGTGTTTATGTCAAAATGATAGGAGTGACTACGTCATTTTGTGCCGATATATCGATGACGTAGTCATTGTTGGTAGCAATGATAAACTTGTCAAGCCTACTAAAAACATGTTGAATTCAAAATTTGACATGAAAGAAATAGATCTTGCTGATGTAATTTTAGAAATTAAAATCATTTGAACAGCAGATGGATTAATCTTGAATCAGGTCCATTATGTAG
>LELG01000518.1 GCA_001045575.1 Candidatus Burkholderia pumila | reverse complement strand
CTGCCAGCACCTCTGTCCCAACGCCACCCGCGAGGTACTCATCAACTACTTGCTGCCGGAACTGCTCGTTGTACTTCGCCATGAAAAACACCCCAAAAGGTCAGATCGATGTCCAACTTTTGGGGGGGGCAGTTCAGGGCCATTTCATGTGGCCATGCCCTTTGTTTTTGCAGCGGCTTGATTAGTGCTTCTTCTTACTCGTCGACTTCTTCGCGGTCGAACTGCTCGATTTGCCCGATGATTTCGCCGTGCTCTTCGTCTTGCTGCCCGACGATTTCGTCTTCGCGCCGTGCTTGGACTTCATGCTGCGCGACGTCGAATGCGATTGCGGGCGCAACGGCGGCACGGGATCATTCCAGCCGAACGCGAGCATCTGACTGCCGACATAGCCGCAACGGAACTTGAGCGGCGTCGGGTCGCGGTCGGCGTTTTTCGGCCCGCCCTGACCTTCGACGGTCACGACGTTATCGACCTTGATGCGCTGTTTCTTGTCGTCGAACGAATCGTTCCACGGTTCGATGGTGAAATGCGACGAGTCGAACGAGGCGGGCAGCACCTCGACGTGATCGAATGCTGTCGAGGTGCTGGCGACGAAGCTGCCGTGCGCGGCGCAATCTGCGGCGAGCGGATTGGCGTTGAAATCGGTGACGAAGTGGTGAATCAGTTCATTGCGCTCGTCGAGCGTATCGGCAAAGGCGGTCACAGCGCATGTGAGCGACGCGCATACCGCCAACCGGCCGACGAGTCGCAAAAGCCGGCGCAGTGCGAAGGTACTTTCCATCAAATCTGGCGCTAAGAAGACACGGGCAAGTAAGATATGCCGCGCGGTGGGAAAGACTTCAATCTTATCGCACTTTATGCGCGATCCACCACTCGCAGCCGTCAATCCTTGGCGGATTCAACCGGTCGTCGTCGCAACACCGGATTGTTGAACAGATTTTAGGTATTCGTCCAGGGCTTGTCTTCCAATCAAGCGTTTTCCGGGGGCCTGGAATTCAGTGCATTGGCAACGGCTTGG
>LELG01000517.1 GCA_001045575.1 Candidatus Burkholderia pumila | reverse complement strand
AACCTCTGGATGGTATCGACTTCGTGACCGACCTCGGCATCGACAGGCCGTGCGAGGTGAGGAGAGAGGGGGCTCCCAACGCATATTGTTTTCCGTCGAGCCTACATCCACGCCTGTCGCACGCGTCCGAAACGAATTGTGCAGACGCTCCTTAGCGAATTTAAATTGTATGTCGTTTTACAGTGGTGTGAGCCTGTCAGCGCAAAGACCCTCCAAAAGTCACCTTCTTTCCACCAAAAATCAGACGATAGTGCTGTTTCAGTGGTAGCCATTCACCAAGGGCTGCCATGCGTCTCTTCAAAAACAAACGTCGCGCCGCGCTGTCGACCGCACCCGGCATGTATGCCGAGGAAGATCCGAGCTAAGTCATCTTCGAGATGAGCACCCGGCTCAAGCTCGAAGCGAACCGCTGGATGCTGATTTCGTTCGGCTTCACCTTCATCGCCGCCGGCGCGGTGTGGACGCGTCAGCCGCCGCCGTCCGTCACCCGCGTCGTGGGCGTCTCCGCTGACGTCGGTGGCCATCCGATCGTCACGGAGCTAGTCGCATGCATACAAACCCGACCAACAGGCGATCTGCACGACCGTCAAGGATATGGCTGTGCGCTGGTTCACCATCGAGCCGGTGCTGTCCGATCGACTCGAAGCCTCGCGCACGACTGCCAACATCAACTCGGTCAAGGCGCAGATGATCGGGTCGGCCACCGGGCAGTTCCGCGATTGGTTGAAGAACGACGCGTCGTTCCAAGCGATGACCACGGCGAATCCGAAGCTCATCCGCGAAGTGGACGTGCGCAATATCGCGCTGCTGGAGGATTCCACCGTTCTCGTTGAATTCACCACGACCACTTCGCAAGCAGGCTCAGTCGGCAAGCCCGATGTCAAGCAATTCGCTGTGACGCTGCGCTATCAGATCGTAGTCCCTAGCGCCGACCAGGCCCTGACGGCGAACCCCTTCGGCATCTACATCCCGTTTTTCCGCCTCGAGCGGACCGCATAAGTATGGTATGGCCGCTATCC
>LELG01000516.1 GCA_001045575.1 Candidatus Burkholderia pumila | reverse complement strand
TGTAAAGAGAGATACCCTTCTTCAGAACGACCAGTAACCGTTTGTCTTTTATGCTGATAGCAGCGCATTTCTGCATCATCACACCAGTCAAGCTATTTAAAATTGGCGTTCACGCATCGGCATCTCTGCGATCCGGCGCTCGGCCTCAATACTGCCCGCAAGGAAACTGATAATGTCGCGGCACAGCAGTTCCTTCTGTTTCCGATAACCGATAATTGTCTCGTCAGACGGTACAGAAAAACTATCGTCAAATATCGAAACGCCTTCCAGAGACTTCTAGAAAATCTGATCTGAAGTAGCCTATATTTAACGTCCTCAGCGGATTTTGCGAATTCATAAACCGGGCTGTTATATGTGATCCCATACGATCTTATAAATTCGACGAAGTATTCCTTTGCGACGAAGCGTTGCTCAGGAAATTCTTTTTTATAAAATACGATGCCGTCATTTATCGTCTAAATGTTATTTCTGATGCAGTAGTCGATAATGTGTGCGTGAATGGCGACTTTCTCGCCTAGCAGAACAAGATTTTTACGATAGTGCAAAATGTCATCTTCGAATTCAGCGATTGCTATCGTTCGGAATGCACCGCTGATGTCTTGGACGACATGTTTCACAACGAGATAGCCGAATCTCTGGCGGAGTTCATCAACGCGATAGGCGATAATCCCACGGTGTAGTGAGCATCCACTGTTGCCGCTCCAGAGATGGACAGGCATTCCTTGAAGCATGAGATGGGACGCGGCGAGTGTGCTATCGCGACCGCCCGTAAACATCACCAATTGCGGCGCATTCTCAGTCATCGCCACTCCTCCATAATCTGGCCAACGATTTCTTTCGTGGCGCATCAAACGTACATTGTTGTTTCCTTTAGCTCCCCTAGCGGCGGCTTTAGGCCGCATCGCAACGTGCCATCGAGTCAAGCCCGCTTGCTCACGCTTTTCCATGCCCTGGTAACCGGCATCGGCATAAACACTCGTCTCTTCTCCGTGCAACAACGCATGTGCCACGTTGATATCGT
>LELG01000054.1 GCA_001045575.1 Candidatus Burkholderia pumila | reverse complement strand
AGTCGCCGCTGGTGGCGCAACAGTGGGCAGTTGCTCAACAGCGTGCTGAACCTTGCTTACTTTGATCAACTGGGTGTTCCTCGACTCTCATAACCTCAACTCAACTTCCCGAACCGCCCGGTGCGGGGACCCGCATGCCGGGTAGTGCGGCAGGGGCACGGTGCTACAGCCGTACCCTATGCCGATTGATCACCAGCTTTTGGGATCGGCGCCACTGCTCCAGATTTTTTTCGATGCGGCTTTTTGAGACAACCCAGATGGTCAGGCCGTGAGCCGCGAGCTGGACATAGTTCTGCGTATCGCGCAGATAGCCGAGCACCGGCAGATCGAGCCCTTCGACGAAGCGATGCAGCTGATCCGCCGAGCGCGTGCGCGCATCGACCCGCATGCCAACCACGCCGACCTGGATCGTGCCCTTGCGCACCGCCTTTTCCTTCGACAGCTTCGTGAGGAAATCCTGCGTCGCCAGGAATCGAACATGGATGGCTGAAGCGGCACGATCACCTTGTCCGCGAGATCGAGCGACGTTGACAGCCGATTGCCGTGCAAACCGGCGGGCGTATCGATGACGGCTTTCTCCAGACCTTTCGGCGGCTTCGCGGGCGCATCGTGATCCCAGCGCCCACTCTTCGATCTTCGGCAGCGTATTGACACGCAGCGACAGCCAGCCGTGCGCGACGAGCGCTGGCGGTCGAGATCGATGAGGGCAACCCACTCGCCGTTCAGCGCGAAATACCCCGCCAAATTTTTATTGCGAGCGTGCTTTCGCCGACGCCGCCCTTCCAATTTACCACTAAGATCACGATCATGAAATATCCTGGAATTTGTTCGGCGCGTTCTGAGTTCAAGCGCGCGTTTCGTCGTTAAGAGAACAGGTGCATAATTTCAAGTGTTGATATTATCGGCAAAATTTCGTTTTCTCGGCGTATAGGCCGAATGGCCGTGCGTTTTTTCTTCCCTACTCTTTGATGACCGACCATCGATCACGACAACTCTCCGCACCGACGTGTGACGCTCGACTACCGCCTGCCGGATCTATCTATTAGGCATCGAAGTGACATCGGTCGATTAGGGTTGTGCTGACGAGGGAGTTGACCATTCGGCCCGAACTGCTCTCGCCGAATGTTTTTTGCATGCGGCCACTGTCGTCGGGCTGGCGGATATGTTTTGTGGCTATGCGTGCATAGCGCATCTGCCGGAGAAAGCGCAGAACTTTTTGCGACGCTTGAGTTGAAGAACAATCACGTGTCGACGGCGCGCGAGGGGAAGATCTTTGCGAAGGCGACTGCGGTGCATCTCGGGCACAGTACGCAGGTTTGGGACGCGGTGGTCACCAGGGACGATGGGAAGGTTGTTGCGAGGTTTCGGTGTACGCAGATGGTGCTTTACTAAGCCATTAGGCGAAGATGCGCTGGACCGCTTTCATATCCAGCGCCGCCTCGAACGAATCCGCCAACCGATCCAGCGACGCCTCCCTCAACGCCGAATAATCCAGCGCCTGCGCATCCTCGACGCCTGCCCAAGCCAACAAAGCAGCGCACGCTTCCGGCGTATCGAACACGCCATGCAGATAAGTCGCCGCGATCTGGCCATCGCCGGAAATCGCGCCATCGTGAAGGCCGGAGTCCAGCGCGACGAAGGGCCGATCCAGCGCCGCGCCCTGTGTGCGGCCCATGTGGATCTCATAGCCGCGAACGGGCGCTTGAGACGCATCGATCATCAACCGCCCGCTGACGTTTTCGAGCCGCTTCTCCGGCGTGAGTTCTGTGAAGAGTTCGAGCAGCGACAGGCCATCGACACAACCTGCGGAACCTTCAACGCCCAAAGAATCGTCGATCTTCCGCCCAAGCATCTGCATGCCGCCACAAATGCCCAGCACCTTCCCACCATATCGCAGATGCCGTTCGATCGCGCGATCCCAACCATGCTCGCGCAACCACGCCAGATCGCACTGCACGCTTTTCGATCCCGGCAGAATGATCAGATCCGCAGCAGGCACTACCGAGCCCGCGCGAACATAAGAAAAATCGACCGGCGGATGCGCACGCAAGGCATCGAAATCTGTGTGATTGCTGATGCGCGGCAGCGCCGGCACGATCACCTTCAGCACAGCACGCTCGCCGCGTGAATGCGCGATGCCCGGCAGCATGTCCTCCGCATCCAGCGTCAGACCATGCAGATAAGGCAGCACGCCCAGAACCGGCTTGCCCATCTGCGCTTCCAGCCAATTCAGACCCGACTTGAGCAACGAAACATCGCCCCGAAAACGATTTATGACGAAACCGTGCACCCGCGCCCGCTCGCTCTCCGACAGACACGCGAGCGTGCCGACGAGATGCGCGAACACGCCGCCGCGATCGATATCCGCCACCAGCACGACCGGGCAATCGACGCGCTCGGCAAAACCCATATTGGCGATGTCCCGATCGCGCAGATTGATCTCGGCGGGACTACCCGCGCCTTCGACGATCACGGCATCGAATTCAGCGCGCAAACGGGTGTAGGACGCAAGTACCGCATTCAGCGCGACCAGCTTGTACTCGTGATACGCCCGCGCATCGAGATTGGCGTGAGCGTGACCGTGGATGATGACCTGCGCGCCGCGATCGCTCGTCGGCTTGAGCAGCACCGGATTGAAGTCGATGCGCGCCGCCACGCCCGACGCAATCGCCTGCAAGGCCTGTGCGCGGCCGATTTCACCGCCATCGACGGTCACCGTGCTGTTCAGCGCCATGTTCTGCGGCTTGAAGGGCGCGACACGCATGCCGCCGCGTCGCGCGAGACGGCACAGGCCCGCGACGAGCGTGCTCTTGCCGGCATCGGACGTAGTGCCCTGGATCATCAGCGTGCCGCGTGGCGTGAATGGCATCGGTCTTCGAACTTTCATGGTGTTCAACGCGGTATTTTAGCCCGCCGTTATAATATTGGGATGAATTCACGCGACCTCACCTTCGTGCTCGGCGGCGCGCGTTCGGGCAAAAGCGTCTATGCTGAACGTCTCGCCGATGAAAGCGGCCTGCCCGTGACGTATATCGCAACGGCGCGCATCGGCAATGACGAGTTCGCCGAACGTGTGCGGCTGCATCGTGTACGCAGGCCGGCGCATTGGCGGCTGGTGGAAGCGCCGGTCGATCTCGCGGGCGCGCTCAAGGAAGCGGATCGAGAAGGACAGTGCGTGCTCATCGATTGCCTAACGTTGTGGCTCGCCAATCTGTTCTTTTCGAGCGAGGCACAGGCATCGAACAAAGCAATCGCGCAATTGCTGCGACAAGCTCGCGACGCCTTCTCCGCCTTCGACGAAGTCCTCGCAAGAACATGCGGCAAAGTGATCATCGTGAGCAATGAAATCGGCTTTGGCGTGGTGCCCCTCGGCTCCGTCACGCGCCTTTATGTCGATGAACTCGGCCGCCTCAATCAACGCACCGCCGCTGCAAGCACGCGCGCCGTGTTCATGGCGGCCGGCCTGCCGCTCACGCTGAAGGGCTAAGACAGCATGCTCCTGCTTTCCGTCTATTCGATGGCCCTGCTCGCCGTGTTCGGCATCATCGTCGATCGCCTGCTAGGCGAGCCTCGGACGCGTCATCCGCTCGTCGGCTTCGGCAGGCTCGCAACGCGCATCGAAGCGCACATGAACACCGGGCATCGCGCGCGGCCGGCGGGAATTCTCGCGTGGTTCGCGGCGGCGATGCCACCGGTTCTCGTCGCGTGGTTCATCGTCAGTGTGCTGCCGTTTTCGTATGCGTGCATCGTGCATGTGCTGCTGCTGTGGTTGGCGCTCGGCGCCAAAAGCCTGCACGATCACATCGCGCCGATCGCGCGTGCGCTAAGTTTCGGCGACATCGACAACGCGCGCGCGCTGACTTCACGCATTGTTTCGCGTGATACATCGAAAGCCGATGTGAACGCGCTCTCCCGCGCCGCCATCGAATCCGCGCTGGAAAACGGCAACGATGCAATCTTCGGCGTGCTGTTCTGGTTCGCCATCGCGGGCGGTCCGGGCGCGCTGATGTTCCGCCTCGCTAACACGCTCGACGCAATGTGGGGTTACCGCACGCCGCGTTACCTTTGCTTCGGCTGGGCCACCGCCCGCTTCGACGATGCGCTCAACTTCATCCCCGCGCGCTTCACCGCCGCGAGCTACGCGCTCACCGGCGATACGCATATGGCCTGGCATTGCTGGCGCACGCAGGCGCGTTCGTGGGACAGCCCAAACGCGGGCCCGGTGATGGCATCGGGCGCGGGCAGTCTGAATGTGCTGATCGGCGGCGCGGCGGTATATCACGGCGTACTCGAAGCGCGTCCGACGCTCGGCGCGGGTCACGATGCCACGCCGCGTCATGTCGTCCCGGCCTTGCGTCTAGTCGAACGCTCGACCTTGCTGTGGCTCGCCGTCCTTCTGATTCTTGCGCTGCTCAGCGCGACTGCGCATGGCTGATACTCGATCCGGCCGAATCCGGCACGGCGGCAATCTGCGCAAAGCCGCGCATCGCTTCGAAATTCCGCTCGAAGACTGGCTGGATCTGTCGACGGGCATCAATCCGCTCGGCTATCCGGTGCCGTCCGTTCCGCCCGATGCCTGGCGTCGCCTGCCCGAAGACGATGATGGTCTCGCCGCGTGCGCCGCGCGCTATTACGGCGCGGAACGCGTGTTGCCCGTGGCGGGATCGCAGGCGGCCATTCGCGCGCTGCCTGTGTTGCTCACGCGCGGTGTGGCGGCGGTCGCGCCGCTGACTTACGGTGAATATGCGCCGGCTTTTCGTCGTGCGGGGCATCGCATTGTGACGCTCGATGTGAACGCGCAAGATTTGGCCAGCGAGGTCGGTCACGTTATCGTTGCGAATCCGAATAACCCGACGGCGGAGCATGTGTCGCGCGACACGCTGCTGCGCTGGCATGCACAACTCACAAAGCGCGGCGGGACTTTGGTCGTCGATGAAGCGTTCGCGGATGTCGATCCTTCCGCATCGCTCGCCGATGAAACCGCGCGTAAAGGGCTCGTCGTGCTGCGTTCAGTCGGCAAGTTCTTCGGGCTTGCGGGAATTCGCGCGGGCTTAGTGCTCGCTGCGCCCGCGCTGTTGCACGCGCTAGCGGACATGCTCGGCGCATGGACCGTCGGTGGTCCGGCGCGTCATGCCGTTCTCGCGGCGTTTGCTGACGAAACATGGCAGCGCGAAACGCGCGAACGTCTGCATGGCGATGGTTCGAGGCTGAACGCATTGCTCGCTGCACGCGGTTTCGAAGTCCACTCGATGCCGCTCTTCTCATGGATGCCAACGCCACGCGCCGAATCTTTGCAGCATGCGTTGGCCGAACGCGGCATCTGGACTCGCCTCTTCGATCTTCCCGATATGACGACGAGCCTGAGAATTGGCTTGCCGGGAACGGAAGGCCAATGGGCACGGTTCGAACGCGCGCTCGCGGAGGTCTGCGCTTGAAGTTTCTTCGATGCCTCGCGCTCTTCTTTGCTTGTGCGAATGCGCAGGCCGCTCTCTCCGTGACAGACGACAGTGGCGCATCGGTCAAGCTTCGAGCGCCCGCGCAACGCGTCGTCAGCCTCGCGCCGCATGTCATCGAATTGCTGTTCGCGGTGGGCGGTGGATCGCGCGTCGCCGGCGCGGTGACATATAGCGATTATCCGAAGGAAGCGCAGTCGATCCCGCGCATTGGCGATAACAAGGCGCTCGATCTCGAACGCATCGCTGCGCTGAAGCCGGACCTGATCGTCGCGTGGCGGCACGGCAGCGCGGAGCGTCAAATGGACCGATTGAAAGCGCTTGGCATCCCGATTTTCTTCTATAGCGAGCCGAAGCATCTCGACGATATCGCATCAGACATTGACAAACTGGGTGTGCTGCTCGGCACGCAGGCGAAGGCGCATGCAGTCGCATCGGCGTTCACAGCGGATATTGCCAGATTGCGCGCGAAGTACGCGCAAAGGCCGCCGTCAGCGTATTCTATCAGGTCTAGGACGATCCGCTGATGACGCTCAACCGGCGACAACGTGTTTAGCGAAGTCATCGGCATGTGCGGCGGCGTGAACGCGTTCGGCGCGGAAAAACTGCGCGTGCCGACGCTCTCGACCGAAGCCGTGCTCGCGGCGAATCCCGAAATCATCGTCACCGCGACACCGGGCGCGACGACGCTGGATCGTCCGCTGCCCGCGATCGACCGATGGAAACGCTGGCCGTCGCTCATGGCGGTCGCGCGCGGCAACCTGTTGGGCATCGATGGCGATCTGATCAACCGTCCGACGCCGCGTCTCGCGCTCGGTGCGGCGCAGCTTTGCGACGATCTCGAAACGGCACGGCAGCGTCGTCCTGAATGACTAAGCGTTCCATCGCACGAGCAGCCATTCGCCGCGCACGCGCCTGAACCATGCGATGCCGCCGAAATCGATCGGCCATTGCAGCACGTTCGCACGGTCGAGTTTCAGCATGTGCGCGGCGAGCACGCGCATGATGCCTGCGTGTGCGATGACGTGTGTGGTGTTGTCCCGTTCTTCGAGCCACGTAACCACGCGCTTGCCGAAAGCCGCAAGACTCTCGCCGCCATGCGGATTCGCATGCTCGATATCCGCCGCCATGCATCGATCAGCGCACGGTCGATGCCGTCCCACGCGCGGTTTTCCCACGCGCCGAAGTGCATTTCCGCGAGACGTGAATCGATGTGCACAGGCTTGTCGGCGCCAAGCGAATGCGCGAGCAAAGCGCATCGCTGCAACGGACTCGTGTGCCATCCATCGACGCACGGCGGGACGTCTAGCGCTTTCATCTGGGCAGTCAATGCATCGACGGAATCCGTAACTTCACGAAGCAAAGGCACATCCGTTTGCCCATAACAAACGCCCGCCTCCACCGCCACACGCGGATACCGGATCAGGACGAGATCCATGCAAGCGCCGTTAGATAAATCGCGAGTTCGAATACTTGCTGCGAGAAGCCAAGACAATCGCCCGTATATCCGCCGATGCGTTTGACGAAGTACCGCGCCAACATAAAACGCAACGCCGCGAGCAGGAAGAATGTGAAGCACGCGAGTTTCCAATCGAGCAACAGAAGCCACGGCAAACCGAACACCATCGCAAGCAAAAACGCCAACAAAGACATACGCTGCGCAACCGGCTTCGCCTTGCCTTCAGCGCGAACATAATCGAGCGTGACGAGGAAGCTGATCGCAAACGTGCGGCTCGTGGCGTGCGCGCCGACCATTAGCCACGCGACACGCGCGGGCAGCATTGCGGCGAGCGTTTGCCATTTCAGCGCCAGCGCGATCACCAACGCAATCGCGCCAAAAGCGCCGATGCGCGAATCATGCATGATCCGCAACACGTCTTCGCGCGTGTAGCCGCCGACAAAGGCATCGATGCAATCGGCCAGACCGTCTTCGTGAAACGCGCCGGTCAGAATCAAACTCGTGGCCATCGACAACAGCACGGCAACGCCCGCTGGAAAGACCCTTGCACAAGCCAGATAAACTAGCGCCGCAACCCCGCCGACCATCGCGCCGACGAGCGGAAAGTAGCGCGCCGCCGCGTTCAGATAGTCGCGCTCGAAGCTGACCCAGCGCGGCACCGGCACGCGCGTGAAATAGCCGAGCGCCGTGAAGAAATAGCGGAGTTCGTCCTGTGCGCGGTTCATGCTTTCTTGTCGGATACGCCGGCGGATTCGAAGCTCGCCATTTCATCTACGAAGGCGACAGCCGCGCACAGAATCGGCAACGCGAGCGCCGCGCCCGTGCCTTCGCCCAGCCGCAGGTCGAGTTGCAGAAGCGGCGCGGCATCGAAATGCTGCAACATGCGCCGATGCCCCGCCTCGTTGGATGCATGCGCGAACACACAATACTCCAGCACATCCGGCGCAATCTTCGATGCCACCAGCAACGCCGACGTAGCGATGAAACCATCGACGAGAATGGTCATGTTCGCTTCGGCTGCGGCGAGGTACGCGCCGGTCATCATTGCGATCTCGAAGCCTCCAAAAATGGCGAGCGTGTCGATGGCGTCGTTCTCGCGCGCCGCGTCTGCATGGAATGCGAGCGCGTTCGCCAGCACATCGCGCTTGTGGATGACGCCGCGGTCGTCGAGGCCGGTGCCGCGTCCGACGCATTCGTCGATCGGCACGTTACACAAGCGGCTCATTAGACACGCCGCTGCCGATGTATTGGCGATGCCCATCTCGCCAAAGCCAATCACATTCGTCCCGAGCGATGCATGATGCCGCACACGCGCGGCGCCGCGCGCGATGGCTTCGAGCGCTTCGTCACGCGTCATCGCGGTTTCTTTGACGAAGTTGCGCGTGCCTTTGCCCATCGACTGATGCTCGTAACCTTCGAGCGGAATCGGCGACGCTACGCCTGCATTGACCACTTCCAGCGTCATGCCGACGGAGCGCGACAACGCGTTGATCGCCGCGCCTCCCACGAGAAAGTTCGCCACCATCTGTGCGGTCACTTCCTGCGGATACGCGCTGACGCCTTCTTGCGCAATGCCGTGATCGGCGGCAAAGACGATCATCGCCGGACGTTCGATTTTCGGCTTCAGCGTGCCCTGGATCAGGCCCATTTTCAGCGCGAGCGTTTCGAGTCGCCCCAGACTGCCGGGCGGCTTCGTTTTCGTATCGATGATGCGGCGCAGGCCGGTTTCGAGTGGGCGGGAGACGGGCTTTACGTTGGGGAAAGACATCGCGTTTTCTTTCTTATCGATTGGGAATCAGCGGCACGAGCGCTTCGTGCGCGCCGTCGCAGATCAAGGCAAGCGGACAGCCGAACGCCGCGCTCGCACGCTCGGGCGTCAGCACGTCCGCGACATGACCGGCGACTGCGCCGCCTTTGCCATCGAGCAAAAGCGCATGCGTGGAAAAACGGCGCGCCAGATTGAGATCGTGGCACGAGAAAATCACCGTGTGTTGTTGGTCGCGCGCTTCGCCGGCAAGTACATGCAGGCAATCGATCTGATGATGCAGGTCGAGATGCGCGAGCGGTTCATCGAGTAGAAGCAGCGGCGTGTTCTGGCATAGCACGGCGGCAAGCGCGACGCGTTGACGTTCGCCGCCGGACAAGGTCATTACGTCGCGCGTTTTCAGCGAAGAAAGCCCGAGGCGCTCCAGCGCTTCGAGCGCGGCCGCGCGGTCGTCGGCGCTTTCCCAGCCCCAGCCCGTCAGATGCGGAAAGCGGTTGAGCAGCACGGTATCGAGCACGCTCGAACCGAATGCATCGTGCGATGCCTGCGGCATCAGCGCCCGCGCTTTCGCCAGGCCGGACGCGGGCCATGCATCGAGCGGACGGCCATCGAGTTTGATGTGGCCCATCGCCGGATTCGACAGCCCGGCGAGCACGTTGATGAGCGTCGTCTTGCCCGCGCCATTCGGTCCGGCAATGCACCACACTTCGCCCGGATCGATGTGCTGCGTGAGGCTTGCGATCAGCGTGCGCTCGCCCGCCAGCAGTGCGATGCCATCGATATGCAGGCGCATCATCGCGGCCTCCGCAGCAGCATCCACAGGAACATCGGCACGCCGATGAGCGCGGTCACCACGCCCACCGGCAATTGCGCCGGTGCGATCACGGTGCGCGCGGCCAGATCGGCGGTCATGACGGCGAGGCCGCCCGCGAGCGGGGAAGCCGACACGAGCATGCGCTGATCGTTGCCGAACGCGAGCCGCAAGCAGTGCGGCACGACCAGCCCGACGAAGCCGATGGTACCCGTCGTCGTCACCGCCGCCGCCGCGATCGATGCGACGAGATAGACAGACGCGCAATCGCAGGCGCGAAAGGGGAACGCCCAAGGAACGCGCGGTGGCATCACCGCGCAGTAGCACGTTGAGTCGCGGGGCGACGGGAATCGTCAGGATCAATGCGACTGCCAAAGCAACCAACGCAGGCCACGGCGACGCCGATCCGTTCAGGTCACCCGTCAGCCAGAACACCATGCCGCGGAGCCGGTTTTCGGGCGCGATGCTCAAAATCAACGTGATCAGCGCGCTCCAGCCGGAAGCGATCACTACGCCCATCAGCAGCAAACGCGGCGATGCATCGTGCTCGCCTTTCCATCATATATCACAATGCACGAGCCCGAGCACCAACACGATGGATGCAAACGCGCCCGCGCACGCTGCGAGATCGACACCCCACCACGGCATCGACAGCAGCATGGCGGTCAGCGCGAACGTCGCCGCGCCGCCCGATACGCCGAGCATATACGGTTCCGCCAACGGATTGCGCAACAGCACTTGCAGCAGCGCACCGCCGAGCGCGAGCAGCGCGCCTGATGCAAAGCCCGCCAAAGCACGCGGCAGACGCAGCGTGAGTACGATGTCATCGGCGATATCTGGCGTCGACGACGTATGAGCATGCAGCAGAGCACCGAGCGCCCGCGAAACAGGCAACGCAACACTGCCCATCGCCAATGACGCAACCAACACGACGAGCACCGCAACGTCGAGCATCGCCCAGATGCAGATGGCGCGGCTCAGGCTCATCGGCCGCAGGCGGGCGGGCAGTTCAGCACCACTCAGACGGATGCCATCCCGCGTGACATACGCGCCGCGGCGCGGCTGGTTGTATGTATGTGTAAACAAGTTCATAGTTCCGGTCGAACACATTATCGATGCGCGCATCCACATACCACGCCTTCGTGATGTCATAGCGCGCCGACAGATTCATCACACCGTAGCCCGCGAGATTCGCGCCGTAATCGCTGCGCTCGCCGCTCACGATCCACTCGCCGCCCACGCGCCAGCGCCCGATCGACCGATACGCCGACAGTGTCGCAAATCACCGTGCGTGAAGCACGAGATCGACGTCGTTGGTTTCATCGACGGGATTCTGGAAGGTCACGCCCGCGCGCACGTCCGTTTTGCCGACGTGTCCCTGCCACGATCTTTCGATGCCTTGCACCTTCGCGCGCCCTACGTTCTGCGCGATATAAAAACCGCTGCCGTTATCCACATAATCGATCAGGTTGCTATAGCGCGTCTGGAACGCCGTTACGCGCAACACACCCAGCTTAGCCGATGCGTACTGAATCGCCGTCTCGGCCGAATGGTTGTATTCCGGCTGCACGGACGGATTGCCGTTGAACGGATAATAGAGATCGTCGAAACTCGGCGCGCGGAACGATGCGCTGTAGCTCGCGCTGGCGCGCCAGTGCGCATCGAAGTTGTAGACGTAGCCCAGGCAGTAGCTGTTCGCGCCGCCGAAGTCGGAGTATTGATCGTAGCGCATGTTCGCCTGCACGTCGCTCTGGCCGAAGCGGCCCATGTAGTCTGCAAAGGCCGAATTTACGTGGCGATCGGGGGCATCGAACTGATCGGAAGTGAGCAACTGGTCGAGATGCTCGTAGCCGACGACGAACTTGTGATTCTCCGTCAGCCTGAAATCGTTCTGCCACGTGTACTGATGATTCTCCGAGCTGAACAGGCTCGTGTAGACGCCGTTCTGCATCGGATTCGCGCGGTCCTGGCCCTGCGCGATGGTGAAGTGCGTGGTCCAGAAATCGGTCAGCTTACCGTTTGCGAAGACGGACATTGACCGCACGCGATTGTGCGATTCGTTGAGGTCGGTCGGCAGACCGTAGACATCGTCATTGTTGATGCCGTTCGACTGCAGAAAGCGCACGCCCGCGTCCCACTTGTCGGTGAACTTATGCCGGATGGTCGCCGCGAAGCTCTCGTTCAGATAGGATAGCCGTTCGCGTTCGGATTGGTGTTCGGCGCTTTCGCCGGATCGATCGATGAAAAGCCGTCGGTCTTCTCGCGCGAGACGTCGAAGCTGAATGTGGTGCGGCCTGACCGGTCGAACATGCCGTTCACGCCTTCGGTCTGCCGTTGCGTGTGATAGCTGCCGTATTCCGTCTCGAAGTAAAAGCGCGGCTGATGCGGCTCACCCGCCTTCGTGAAAATCTGCACGACGCCGCCGATCGCGCTCGATCCATACAGCGCCGACACGTTGCCGTTCGCCACTTCCATGTGGTCGATCTGATCGCGCATCAGTTGCGACAACTGCGCCGTTCCGAGCGATGCGGATTCGACGCGCACGCCATCGATCAGCATGAGCAACTGTGTGGACGATGCGCCGCGAATGAATGCGCTCGCGCTTGCGCCGGGTCCGCCGTTACGCGTGATCTGCACGCCCGGCGCGAGCGCGAGGAGACCTGCCACGTCGGGCGCATTGCTGTCGGCGATGGCTTGCGCATCGAACAGCGGGGTTTGCAGGATCGAATCGGCGAGGCATTCTTGCGTGCAGGTCGCGGTGACGACGACGGGTGAAAGCGCGTTGGTGTCAGTATCGGCATAGGCGCTTTTCGACAGCGCCAAACCGCTCAATGCGACGAGTGAGGCCGTGCGTAACTGCATCTTGTGATTGTCCAGAGTGGGCTGGCGCAGCCCCGCTCCCCGCAGGATTTAGGCGCGCGCGCGTTCGCATCGTGAAAAAGAAACGCGAACACGCAGGACGATTGGCTGGTATCCGGGCTGACGACGTTCGTTCCGCCTTCCCACGCGATGCGCGCAGTGGCTTGGTCACGTTCTTGTAGAGCCTCACTCTTCATACGGGCTTCATGCAAAACGCGCCTGGAACGACTTGCAACTTGCGTTACGGTCGCTTACCGTTGCGGGGGCAGTACAGGTTGACTCGTCCTGGCAGCACGCTGGAGGACTTCGCTCCTGTTTCCCGTTTGACTACGCCCGCAGGAGAATGCGGGCGCGAGCACCAAAAGTGCGGCCAGTGTAGGAGCGCGATCCGGGACCGTCAAGAAAGCGTCCGGACTGTTCTCCTCGCATCGAATATCAAACCCACACGCTTTCCGCACACGAATGCATGGCGATGCACGCATATCGCGTGTTGTTACGTCTCGAAACGAGACTTTTACTGGAAGAAGCTACGTTGATCCGCGTTAGAATGTGAGGTCTTTAGAGGACGCAGCACATGCTCAACGAACTCGAATCACTGTCAAGAAATATCGGCCGGCTGATCCATATCAGCGAGCGCCACAATCAGGCGCGCATCGCGCTTGAACAACAAATCGAACAACTGCGCTCCGACTACGCCAATGTGCAAGCCGAACTCGTGCAGATGCGCGCGGAACGCGACGCACTGCAAGCCGAGCGCGATTCTCTCTCCGCGAAGATCGACGACGCGCAAGTGTGCCTCAACGCGATCCTCGAAAAACTGCCGCGCGGAAAGTCGGTGCAGCAGGGTGAAGACAATCAGCTCGACATTCTCGAAACCGAGTCTTCCGGCGCGCATGCGGAAATGAACGGCGAGCATCACGGAGAGAAGGCATGAGCACGACACAAATCGAAGTATCCATTCTCGGGCAGCAGTATCGTCTCGCCTGCTCGCAGCAGACCGAAGGTCCGCTGCGCCAAGCCGTCGCACGCGTCGATGCTGAAATGAACAAGGTGCACAACGCGAGCAGCGTGCGCGGCACGGATCGTATCGCGGTGATGGCGGCACTTTCGCTGGCGTCGGAATTACTTAAATTGCAGGACAGCGTGCGTCACGGGGAGGCATTTTCTGCTGAAGAAATCCGCCGCACGATGCACTCGATGAACGAGCAGCTCGGCGCGGTGATCACGCAATATGAAGCGCAATAGAGATTGGTTTTCAAGGCGCTAATCGCGGCGTCTGAACCGATAAAAAAGAAATCGTGACGGGGCTGCATAGGGCAAACGATTGTGTACAGTGACGTTTTGCTGCCTGGTTCGCCAAAGTCATATATTCCTTAAACCAAAGCTACATTGGCACGGTTGCGGAACCCTTGTAACAAGGGCGCGCACGTCGCTAGTCCGATGTACCCGAAGTGTTGCTTACTGCGACCAATCTTGAACCCAGGTTCAAGATGCCGGCCTAGTACATTGAACCAATGAAATTGCACTTATCTAAAGATGCATGGGCAAAATAAATCTGAGTGAAGCTGAGCGCGAAGAACTGCTGTCGATGCAGCGCAGCCGAACGATGGGCATTGGCCAGATGAGGCGAGCGTGGTTGGTGGTTGATCCTGCTGCTCGACGAAGGAACCTCGTGCGGGGCGATCATGAACGAACTGCGACGCGATTCGGCGTTTCATTACCACATGGCAAACCCGTTTTGCCGGTGAGCGTCTGGCGGGCCTGTACGGTAGGCACCCGGGTCGTACGCCGCGCCGTGCAATTCATCTGGTTCAATGGACTAGCGGCTGTGGCGAGGACCTCTTTCTGAATGACAGCATCGGTTGGCACCGGTGCCGTTTTCATTTGCATCGCTCAAATCCATGCGCTATTGGCTGATGAAGTCCGAACCGGACGAAGCGAACATCGTCGATCACCTTGCGCACGCGACGAAGAAAACGCTGCCGTGGACGGGCGTGCGCAATTATCAGGCGCGATCAGATGCAGGTCGGCGACGGCGTGCTGTTCTATCATTCCAGTTGTCCGGAGCCGGGGATTGCGGGCATCGCCGAGGTGTGCTCGACGGCGTATCCCGATCCTACGCAATTCGATTCCTCTTCGCCTTATTACGATGCGAAATCCACGCAGGAAACGCCGCGCTGGATGTTGGTCGATGTGAAGTTCGTGAAGAAGACGCCTTTGATTTGGCTGGCCGCGTTGCGCGAGCATGCGGAGCTGGCGGACATGCAAGTGCTGGCGCGCGGTAATCGGCTTTCGATCACGCCGGTCACGGATGCGCAGTGGCGCTTTATTACCTAAACACCTCGTCTAACGCGGAACTTACGCATCGAAGGCTGTGCTTAAACTCGTGTCGCACGTTACGCGATGACCTGTGTTCGGAGTCTTTCGATGATCAACAAGAAAACCGCCGCCGCGTTTGCGCTGCTCGGCATGTCGGGCGCTGCTGCGTTCACACTCTCTCAAACCGCCGCTGCTCAGACGACGGTCATCAATCAACAGCCTTCGGGTGTGTTGTCGCTCTCTGCGCCTATTTGGCCGTTGGGGATCAACGGAACGAAAAGTGCACATAAGCGCTGAGCGTTCAGCAGTGTTCGAGACGTCGCGGTACGCAGTGCTTCGTGGGCCGGCAGGGTCTCCATGAGGCCACACTGC
>LELG01000514.1 GCA_001045575.1 Candidatus Burkholderia pumila | reverse complement strand
ATGCCTATCTGAAGACGCAGGACATCAACCCGCTCAAGGAGGAGATGAAGGCGATCTACTCCCCCGCCGAGCTGGAAGGCCTGTCGGACGAGGATCTGGCGGAGGCCGGCAACAACGTCCGCCGCGGGGTGCCGATGGCCACTCCGGGGGTCAACGGCGCCAAGGAAGCCGACATCGAGACGATGCTGGAGATGGCCGGGCTCGACCGCTCGGCGCAGTCGACGCTCTACGACGGGCGGACCGGCGAGCCCTTCGACCGCAAGGTCACCATGGGCTACATCTACATGCTGAAGCTGCACCACCTCGTGGACGACAAGATCCACGCGCGCTCGATCGGTCCGTACTCGCTCGTCACCCAGCAGCCCCTGGGCGGCAAGGCGCAGTTCGGCGGCCAGCGCTTCGGCGAGATGGAAGTTTGGGCGCTGGAGGCGTACGGAGCCGCGCACACGCTGCAGGAGATCCTGACGATCAAGTCGGACGACGTGAATGGCCGCGTCAAGACGTACGAGTCCATCGTCAAGGGCGAGAGCAGCACGGAACCCGGCATCCCCGAGTCCTTCAAGGTGCTCATGAAGGAGATGCAGTCGCTCTGCCTGAACGTCGAGGTCCTCTCGGCCGACGGCACCGCGGTGAACCTCCGCGACACGGATGACGACGCCTTCCGCGCTGCGGAGGAGCTCGGCATCAACATCTCCAGCCGCTTCGAGTCCTCGTCGATCGACGAGATCTGAGCTTCCAGCTCAGCGACCCAGCTCAGATTTCAGAGAATTCCGACACAGGAGAACCAGTGCTCGAATCAACCCCTTTCGATCAGATCCGTATCGGTCTGGCCACCGCCGACGACATCCGTCGTTGGTCCTTCGGTGAGGTCAAGAAGCCCGAGACGATCAACTACCGCACGCTGAAGCCCGAGAAGGACGGCCTCTTCGGCGAGCAGATCTTCGGACCCTCCCGCGACTGGGAGTGCGCCTGCGGCAAGTACAAGCGCGTGCGCTTCAAGGGCATCGTCTGCGAGCGCTGCGGCGTCGAGGTCACCAAGTCCT
>LELG01000513.1 GCA_001045575.1 Candidatus Burkholderia pumila | reverse complement strand
CAATCCTGAGAATAACAATCCCCCCATATAAATATCAAAGCGATTCAATGCTGATTTTAGTAAAGATGCCACAGGACTCTCACATGCGCATGTGCTTTACCCGATTCTCGATTAGATCTCTTTAGGCATCAATATAGAATCAGGTGGTTACGCCGATTCTCGCAAGTATTTATATGAAATTAAAATTCATAAGATGCATGAGCAGATTATCACCGCTCAGATATTTGGGACTGAAGCTGTAAAAGTTAGACCGAAAGCATTTGCTCCACGTTTACTACTTGATGGAGCAACGGTTGATAAATCGAATTTTATAGCAATGCTTCCCGCTCAAACGGTAGAAGCGACTTTTATTACGTCAGTACCTAAGAATGTTATTACCCGATATAGATATAATGGATCGCATTTGGTCGACTTTACCGGCTAACTATCTTAACCAACCTATTGTCGATGTTAGAATCAGCGAGGACATTTGAACAGAAACATATAATTTGAAAACTGCTCACCTCGGCATAATTTTCGGGTTTCTGTTCAGGTCTAAAGAGTCGGCCCTGCAAAAGTAAGCCAAGTCAAGCGCAGCAAGACATTGGAGGGAGATGGTGATTTAACGAACTCCCAGAACCAATATTGATTTGATTGGTTTTCTGGGAGTTTACGAGGCCACGCTGATGAGCACGCCCGACTTTTCTGCAGCCGTTTAGACGCGATGATCAATATTCGTCATCCACTGGCGGTATTGGCTACGCGCATGCCGTGGGCATCGATCGAGGCGACGCTTGCGCCGATGTTCGAGCGCGGTGCTCGCGAAGGTCGTGTTCTCGAAGGCTTTGATCTGTTCGGCGCGACAGCGGTCCTGGCCGGCAGTGGCCTGAGCGCAGCGGGCCGCCCCTCGATTGCCGATTCGCCTGATGGCGGGGCTGCTGTGGATGGATGAATCTCTCTCAGGCCGCAGCTCGCCACGGTATCACCAATCGGACATTGCGGCTCGCTATCGAGCGGGGGTGAGGTCAAGGCCGAGCGCCCGATTGCGTGCGGTCCTTGGATCCTGAAC
>LELG01000512.1 GCA_001045575.1 Candidatus Burkholderia pumila | reverse complement strand
TTGTCTCATCTGCTCCCCAAAATCCCGCTTGCGCGTGCGCTTGGTTGACAGGTTCAAGCCGAGATAAAGTTGCGTCATTGCGATGCTTCTAGGTCGTAGCTAATATCAGAGCATTCCTAAGCGACATATTACGCGCAGTAGTTACGAAGAGTTTCCTTTACTTGCCCGCAAATGCAAGCTGGGCTTCTTACTGGAGCGGCGAAGTTATTTGATAGCGGGCAGCGTGTCACGTTGCCCGCGTCGTTCGAGCATCCCGTGATGCTGGTCCGCGAAGGCCATATCGTGCCGGTGAATATCGCGTAGCAACACTTTGCGCAGCCTGCCGATGAGCGCGCGTTTATCGCTCTGCCGTTTGCGGGCGTTGGGATCGCGCGAGCAGTTCCGGACCCGGCGCCGGCCCCGCGAATTCGCCGATATCGTGCCCGCTGTTCGATACGCCCGACATCGCCAGACCCAGGCTCATCTTGAGATTGAAGCGCAGCGTTTCCCACGACGTAAAGTTATCGCCCGACCACATCTGCACGTAGCGATGCATGCCCACGCCGCCCGAACGCGACACGAGAAACGGCCGCGCTCATGAGCATGGTTTGCAGCACTTTGGCTTCGCGCGCGGGAAAGGGCGCGCCAAAGCCGCGTGCAATCGCATCGTCGGTCCAGATTTTGAACTCGTTGTTACCGTTCCAGATCGATGCAATGCCTTACCGCAACAGACTGTCCGTCACGCGTTCCTTCCACCAGTTTATAGTCGCATAATTGGTGAAGTCGAGATACGTGCCGACCTCGTCCCAGAACTGAATCCATGCGGGCGCGCCGTCCTTCGACTTCGATCTGCTGCCCGCGTTGAACCGCGCCTACGTCTTCGATCTCGCGACCGGCTGCTACCTCGACGAGAAGGTCGCGATCCTGATCGCCGGGCAGACGGGCACGGGCAAAAATCAGGTATCTTATAGCAGCAGTGCGGCAGTGCGGGGTTGACGCCGAGGGGGCAAGAATATGAGGCTGCTCTTCTATCGATTCTGACTCGCCGTTCAACTCCGCCCGCACCCTCGCTGGTACCCTTGC
>LELG01000511.1 GCA_001045575.1 Candidatus Burkholderia pumila | reverse complement strand
TGGTGGACGTTGATCTGGAGAAGTTCTTCGACCGGGTCAACCACGACATTCTGATCGACCGCTTATAGAAACGAATCGATGACGCAGGAGTAATCCGGCTGATTCGGGCGTATTTGAACAGCGGCATTGCAGTTGACGAGGCAGTTCTCGCACTTCTTCGCCTGACGTTTCATGGTCAAAACCACGCATGGAAAAGCTTCGATTGGGATGTGCGAAACCGGCTATACGAACCAGGCATGATTGGCAACCCCGTGAACAACGCGAAGTCCGTTGTGCCCACTGACGAGGGTCTGCGCGAATCCGAGCGCCTCTTCAATCAACTCTTCCCCTCTCAAGCAGCAAAGATTGATAATTAAACTAATTTATAACTCATGACACTAGCCCATTGAACCAGATGAATTGCACCGGATTCGTCGAGTTGGATCGGAATACTTCCACTTCAGTGGGAGAGCCTGCTTGTTGTATTGGCGGATATAACGCATGAGCTTCTTGTCGAGATCCTTGGTGCTGTTGAATATCCCGCGCGTGATGATGATGTTTTGCTGGATGCGGGCAAACCAGT
This sequence comes from Candidatus Burkholderia pumila, assembly GCA_001045575.1. Lineage (GTDB taxonomy): Bacteria > Pseudomonadota > Gammaproteobacteria > Burkholderiales > Burkholderiaceae > Caballeronia > Caballeronia pumila. The sequence goes on along the minus strand of LELG01000511.1, from coordinate 511 downwards.
TCTCGACCTGGTTCAGCCATGACGAATACGTGGGGGTGTAATGCACCGAGACGTTTGTATGGTTAGCCAGAAAGGTTTGAACGGCGTCCGTTTTGTGGCTGCTCACGTTGTCGCAGATCACGTGAAGCTCCTTTCTGGCGGGCTGTGCCGATACCATCTCGCTGAGAAACGCGACGAACAGGGCACGTCCAGCTGCGCGGCCAATTTGCGGCTGCTCCAGTGCGTCGAGCCGTCGGCGGGTTTGTGTCGCAGCGTGTAGTCGAGCACTCGCGCCTCGAGCTGCGCCAAGCCCCGGCGTGGCACACGACCCGGGTACCTGCCGTACAGGCCCGCCAGACGCTCAGTAGCGAAGCGGATTTGCCATGTGGTGATGAAACGCGAATCGCATCGCAACTCGTTCATGATCGCCCCGCGCGAGGCCCCTTTGTCGAGCAGCAGGATCAACCGCGCTCGCCCCACCTGGCCAACGGCCATCGTTCGGCTGCGCTGCATCGACAGCAGTTCTTCGCGC
>LELG01000510.1 GCA_001045575.1 Candidatus Burkholderia pumila | reverse complement strand
CCCCCCCCACCCCCCCCCCCCCCCCCCCCTCCCGTAGCAACTTCCATTGCTCCCGCTACGGCCTTCACGCTTCATCTGCATGGCGTGCTGCTGCGCAGGCGCTCCGTCGCGGCTCCCGGCGCAGGTTTGGGTCCGGGCCGAATCGTGCATAAATTGTCGGGCCTCAGCCTCTAACGTGCCCTTGCTTCACTCGTGTCAGCAAGCTGTTAGCATACGCGTGGAAAAGTGGCCGCATTGATGAACTATAGTTCCCGATAAGCATCACCGAATAACTTCTTCAGTCGATGCTAAAGCCTGACGATACGAGGCTTTGGCAGACACTACTGTCCACTGCATTCGGCGCTACTCCGGAAGTTGCATCGATGTATGTGTGCTGGCGCACGGCAGCGAACATTGTGAGCGGATATCGTCTTGGTAAGAACCCTGCCTAACGAATGAGCGGAGCGGAGGCATGAAATCAGACGAGTTATCGGTCGAACGCGTCCAGTTGCTTGTCGAGCGCGCCGATCGTCTGCGAATGCAATCGGCGGTTCCACTCAAAGATCTGAAGGTTCTCCTCCAGATATGCGAGGCTCTCAACGAACAGCGGAATGCGACTTCCGCGCCATCCAAACTTGCAGTGAAGTTGTTGCACTCGAACGTGTAAAGCCGGCGTCGACATGCTTCATGCATGGGCACATGCACACCTTAGGAAACATTGTTTAGTCTGGCTGAGCATTAATAAATTGATTAATCAATCATTTTTACTTCCCACAACAATTTAAGGAAATTCTTCGTAATTATTGCCCGTAATGTCGCTTAATTAAGAATACTATTCTATTAGCTATGACCTGGAGGCATCGCAATGACGCAACTTTATCTCGGCTTGAACCTGTCAACCAAGCGCACGCACAAGCGGGATTTTTTGGACGAGATGAGACAAGTCGCGCCGTGGTCGCGGCTGATTGAGCTGATCGAGCCGCATTATTCAAAGGGGGGAAGACCGGGCAGCCGCCGTTTCCGGTTGCGACGATGTTGCACATTCACTTCATTCAGCAGTGGTTCGGTCTATCGGATCCAGCCATGGAAGAAGCCCTGTACGATATGCCTCTGTAT
>LELG01000509.1 GCA_001045575.1 Candidatus Burkholderia pumila | reverse complement strand
ACTTTGATCAACTGGGTGTTCCTCGACTCTCATAACCTCAACTCAACTTCCCGAACCGCCCGGTGCGGACCCCCATGCCGGGTAGTGTGGCAGGAGCACGGTGCTACAGCCGTATCTTATGCCGATTTCTAATCGTACTTATACTATAAGTTAAAGTCTCGATTGTTTCGGAAAGTAAAAAAAGCTTGACAATGGCATGTTACTACACCATAATAAAAAGCTATCTGTGGAGGAGTGCCCGAGTGGTTAAAGGGGGCAGACTGTAAATCTGTTGGCTTATGCCTACGTTGGTTCGAATCCAACCTCCTCCACCAGAATTAAGTGGTAAGGGAATTCAACCCTCGCGGGTGTAGCTCAATGGTAGAGCAGAAGCCTTCCAAGCTTACGACGAGGGTTCGATTCCCTTCACCCGCTCCAGTGTCAGTTTTATAGTGCCCATGTGGCTCAGTGGTAGAGCACTCCCTTGGTAAGGGAGAGGTCGGCAGTTCGATCCTGCCCATGGGCACCAGATCAGATGTATCAGTCTAGTAAGTTAAGTTGCGCGCGGCGCAAGGTGCGAAAATCCTGTTAGGAGTCGAAAATGGCCAAAGGTAAATTTGAGCGGACCAAGCCGCACGTGAACGTGGGCACGATCGGTCACGTTGACCACGGCAAGACCACGCTGACGGCAGCGATCACGGCGGTGCTGACCAAGAAGTTCGGCGGCGAAGCAAAGGCGTACGACCAGATCGACGCAGCACCGGAAGAAAAGGCACGCGGTATTACCATCAACACCGCGCACGTCGAGTACGAAACAGCTAATCGCCACTACGCACACGTCGACTGCCCGGGCCACGCTGACTACGTGAAGAACATGATCACGGGCGCAGCGCAGATGGACGGCGCAATCCTGGTGTGTTCGGCTGCTGACGGCCCGATGCCGCAAACGCGTGAGCACATCCTGCTGGCTCGCCAGGTTGGCGTGCCCTATATTATTGTGTTCCTGAATAAGTGCGACATGGTGGACGACGCCGAGCTGCTCGAACTCGTCGAAATGGAAATGCGTGAACTCCTGTCGAAGTACGACTTCCCGGGCGACGACACCCCGATCGTCAAG
>LELG01000508.1 GCA_001045575.1 Candidatus Burkholderia pumila | reverse complement strand
GGGCTGGCGACCCGCGTTCACCGCCGTCTCAGCCCTGTCCGCGGTGGTGCTGGTGGTCCTGGCGGCGGCCACCTTCGTCAGCCTGGCCCTGCTGCTGGCCGGTCGGCTGCGGGCCGAGATCACCCTCGCCGTGGCCAACCTCGCCTACGTCGTGCTGCTGGTCGGCGGCGCGCTGGTGGTCCCCGTCGACCGCTACCCGACCGTCCTGCAGCCGTCGCTGGCCCTGCTGCCGACCGCCGCGCTGGGCGAGGGCCTGCGGTCGGCCGCAACCGGCACGCCCGCGGCGGCCGAATTGCTGGTGTTGCTCGTCTGGCTGCTGATCGCGGCGGCCCTGACCCGGAGGTTCTTCCGTTGGCTCTGATGTACCCGGTGCGCGCGGTGCTGCTGCCCCTCGTACGCGGCCCGCGGGCGCTGCCGCGCTGGGCGATCGCCACCCTGGTGGCCAACATCGGCATCGTGGTCACCGGTGGCCTGGTCCGGCTGACCGGATCCGGGCTGGGCTGCCCGACCTGGCCGCGCTGCACCGACGATTCGTTCGTGGCCTATCCCGAGCTCGGGATAGGCCACGAACGAATCGTCGGTGCAGCGCGGCCAGGTCGGGCAGCCCAGCCCGGATCCGGTCAGCCGGACCAGGCCACCGGTGACCACGATGCCGATGTTGGCCACCAGGGTGGCGATCGCCCAGCGCGGCAGCGCCCGCGGGCCGCGTACGAGGGGCAGCAGCACCGCGCGCACCGGGTACATCAGAGCCAACGGAAGAACCTCCGGGTCAGGGCCGCCGCGATCAGCAGCCAGACGAGCAACACCAGCAATTCGGCCGCCGCGGGCGTGCCGGTTGCGGCCGACCGCAGGCCCTCGCCCAGCGCGGCGGTCGGCAGCAGGGCCAGCGACGGCTGCAGGACGGTCGGGTAGCGGTCGACGGGGACCACCAGCGCGCCGCCGACCAGCAGCACGACGTAGGCGAGGTTGGCCACGGCGAGGGTGATCTCGGCCCGCAGCCGACCGGCCAGCAGCAGGGCCAGGCTGACGAAGGTGGCCGCCGCCAGGACCACCAGCACCACCGCGGACAGGGCTGAGACGGCGGTGAACGCGGGTCGCCAGCCC
>LELG01000507.1 GCA_001045575.1 Candidatus Burkholderia pumila | reverse complement strand
GAGCAATTACAATTGGGTATGGAGGGTATGATTTGATCATCCTCCATATAAGTACCTTAACAAAATTCTCAGAAGTGACACTTGTAGCAGGAATTTTCCTAACTCTAAAACCATAACCAAAACCATATGGTTTTCTGAAAACCATAGCTAAAACCATAACCAAAACCATATGGTTTTCTAAAAGACTAAAGCTATATTTATAAAGCCAAAATGAATACAACACCTATCTATTACATCAATTAGCACCATGTGTTGAAGTCTTCATCTTGACGAGAGTTGGCACGGGCCCGGCACGACCTTGCGGGAAATGGCTAGGAGCTTGGGGCGTGACATTCTCCCCCACTTGATTCTGGCGACGTCCTCGGAGCCTTCAAATTTTCATACTCATCTATAAGTGTCTGGAAAGCTTGGAGGTTCTTCGCTAGCTCCCATGTATTCTTCTCTTCTGATAATCCCTGCCATTTGATGAGGTACTCTCGCTGGTCTTTTCTCCTGCGTCTGACCATTCGATCATCAATGATAGCTTCAGCGATTCTTTTCCCTCTAGCCTGGATATTGAGTCCCTTTCTTTGTGATTGTCCCCTGCTCGGATCAACCAAGTCTTCATGATACTTTTTCAATAGGCTCATATGGAAGACTGGATGCATTTTCCACCATGTCGGGGCGTCGACTTCATAAGCTACCTTGCCAAATCTTCTTAAGAATTTTCACAGAGTCAATATACTTTTGCAATAGCCGAGGGTCCCTGTTTCGAAGGCTTCGATTCTGCTGTTGGCTTGGCAACTTGACCATCACTAGATCTCCCACCTTGAACTCCACATATCGTCGGTCCATATCTGCATGCTTCTTCATTCTTCGGACCGCTTTTTCGATATAACCGCGGGTGATGTCCATGGTTTGTTTCCACTCTCGGGAGAAATTTTACGCTCTTGGGGACTTATATTTTCCAGCAAGGTCCACTGTGTGTGGCAAAAGTGGCTGGTGCCCATTTACAATTTCAAAAACGCCCTTGGTTGTAGAAGGACTCCTCCTAGAGTTGAAAACTGTCTCTTATACAAATATGACGCTGGCGAAGAGGGAGATAGGGGGGGGGTGGGGGGGGGGGG
>LELG01000053.1 GCA_001045575.1 Candidatus Burkholderia pumila | reverse complement strand
TCGCGCTTGAGCGCGCCGCGCGCCCTTGTATTAAAGCGCTTGATAAATGGCTTCGTGAGAGATGCGCATAGACTCATCATCCGGGAAATCTACCTGCAACCGATTAGCAATTTGTTCAGGTCACCAGATTCCCACACGATCTCCCAGTTCGATGCCTAACTTCGGCAGCGCCGTGGCCAACACGTCGATTTCATCGGCGAACTCGCGCCATGTCCATCGAACGTTTTGCTCGCGGAACACCACTGCGGGACGGTCGTAATATTTGCCCGCCGTTTCCAGCAAATGCCGCGAAACCATCGCGTCGCTCAAAGGGATATCGGCCGATCCGCGTACGTAGGAAAGGCCATCGCGCGGCTCGATCTGCGCGGAGGTGAGTGTCGGTTCGGTTGCCATCGATTGACTCCGTCGAAATGAATCGCCGCCTCTATCTAGCTGAAAGGCTATTTGGAAGGGCAATTTGGCATCGCGGAGATAGAAGCGGGCATTGAGCCTTACCCGCAAAGGCTGCGTGAATCGATACGTTTGGAACGCGCATAAAAAATCAGCCCGGAGGCCGCTTTCTTCAAACCGCTACCAAAGCACTAATCGCTTAATGCTTCGCGTGAACCTTGCGCAAGCGCTGGATTGCCGCGAGCTGTGCCGTCGCGTATGCGAGTTCGGCTTGCGCCATCGCGTATTCGAGTTCGGACTTGTTGTCCTGCATCGCTTCTTCGGCGCACTTCTTCGCCTGTTCGGCCTTCGCTTCGTCGAGATCGGCACCACGAATGGCGGTATCGGCGAGCATGGTCACGACGCCCGGCTGGATTTCGATAATCCCGCCTGCGACGAACACGAACTCTTCCGAACCGTCTTCCGCCTCGATGCGCACCGCGCCCGGACGAATGCGCGTGATGAGCGGCGTGTGGCCCGGCAGAATGCCGAGTTCACCCGATTCGCCCGGCAGCGCGACGAACTTCGCCTGGCTGGAGAAGATCTGCTCTTCCGCGCTGACGACGTCTACCTTGATGGTTGCCATATGTTTCGACTCCTTGGGACCTCAGTGTAATTCGTGGACGCCGGTTTAGAAACCGACGTCCGCCGCAAAAACACCTAACCTTACTGGATCTTCTTGGCCTTTTCGAAGGCTTCGTCGATCGTGCCGACCATGTAGAACGCCTGCTCCGGCAGATGATCGCATTCACCGCCAACGATCATCTTGAAGCCACGGGTGGTTTCCTTCAGCGGCACGTACTTGCCTGGCGAGCCCGTGAACACTTCAGCAACGTGGAACGGCTGCGACAGAAAACGCTGGATCTTGCGAGCGCGCGCGACCGACAGTTTGTCTTCCGGCGACAGTTCGTCCATGCCCAAAATCGCGATAATGTCGCGCAGTTCTTTGTAGCGCTGCAGCGTCTGCTGCACGCCGCGTGTGATGCGGTAGTGCTCTTCACCGATCAAGTTCGGGTCGATCTGGCGCGAGGTCGAATCGAGCGGATCCACTGCCGGATAAATACCCAACGAAGCGATGTCACGCGACAACACGACGGTTGCGTCCAGGTGGCCGAAGGTCGTAGCCGGCGACGGGTCGGTCAAGTCATCCGCAGGAACGTACACGGCCTGAACCGACGTAATCGAACCGGTCTTGGTCGACGTAATACGCTCTTGCAGCTTACCCATTTCTTCAGCCAGCGTCGGCTGATAACCCACTGCCGACGGCATACGGCCCAGCAGAGCGGACATTTCCGTGCCTGCCAGCGTGAAACGGTAGATGTTGTCGACGAAGAACAGCACGTCGAGACCTTCGTTACGGAAGTGCTCGGCTATCGTCAGGCCGGTCAGCGCGACGCGCAGACGGTTGCCCGGCGGCTCGTTCATCTGGCCGTACACCAGCGCGACCTTGTCGAGAACGTTCGAGTCCTTCATTTCGTGATAGAAGTCGTTCCCTTCACGGGTACGCTCGCCAACACCCGCGAACACAGAGTAACCGCCGTGTTCCTTTGCGATGTTGTTGATGAGTTCCATCATGTTCACGGTCTTGCCCACGCCTGCACCGCCGAATAGACCAACCTTGCCGCCCTTGGCAAACGGGCAGATCAGATCGATAACCTTGATGCCGGTTTCGAGCAATTCCGTCGATGGCGACAGCTCGTCGAACTTCGGTGCTTGCTGGTGGATCGAACGCGTATTTTCCGAGGAAATCGGACCGGCTTCGTCGATCGGACGGCCGAGCACATCCATGATGCGGCCAAGCGTCGGCTTGCCGACCGGCACACTGATGGGCTTGCCCGTGTTCTTCACGATCGTGCCGCGGCGCAGACCGTCGGATGCACCCAGACAGATGGTGCGCACCACGCCATCGCCCAGCTGCTGCTGGACTTCGAGCGTCAGTTCGGTGCTTTCCAGAATGAGCGCGTCGTAAATCTTCGGCATCTCGGTACGCGGAAATTCCACGTCGATAACGGCACCGATGCACTGTACGATCTTGCCTTCTACCAAAGCAGTAGTACTCATCGTATTTCCTTTAGATACTGTGTTCTTTCCGCGGTCAGCAAAATCAGACCGCAGCGGCGCCACCGACGATTTCCGACAATTCTTTCGTAATCTCGGCCTGGCGGCTCTTGTTGTAGACCAGCTGCAGTTCGTTGATCACTTGCTTCGCGTTGTCAGACGAGGCCTTCATCGCCACCATGCGCGCGGACTGCTCCGACGCCATGTTTTCCGCGACCGCCTGATAAACGAGCGCTTCGACGTAGCGAACCAGAAGCTCGTCCACCACGGTTCGCGCGTCCGGCTCGTAGATGTAATCCCACGAAGTCTTCGGCGTTTCGGCGTCCGCTTCCTGCTTGTGCAGATCGTCGATCGACAACGGCAGCAGTTGCTCGATCACCGCTTCCTGCTTCATCGTGTTGACGAAACGCGTGTACACCAGGTAGACCGCGTTGATCTTGCCTTCCGAATATAGGTCCAGTTGAATCTTGATCGCGCCGATCAGCTTTTCCAGATGCGGCGTATCGCCCAGTTGCGTGACTTGCGACACGACCTGCGCCTTCAGCCGGTTCAGGAAGCCCAAACCCTTGCCGCCGATCGCCGACGCTTCGATCTTCACACCGCTCTGATCGAGTTCCTTGATCTTGTTTAGCGACGCACGCAGGATGTTCGTGTTCATGCCGCCACACAGACCCTTGTCGGTCGTGACGAGAATCAGGGCAGCCGTCTTCGCGCCGTCGTTCTTCACCATGAACGGATGGTGGTACTCCGGGTTCGCCTTGCTCATGTGCGCCACGATTGCACGGATCTTTTCGGCGTACGGGCGGGCGGAACGCATGCGCTCCTGGGCGCGCCGCATCTTCGATGCGGCGACCATTTCCATCGCTTTCGTGATCTTGCGCGTGTTCTGCACGCTCTTGATCTTGCCGCGAATTTCCTTCATTCCAGCCATTGCTTACTCCTTGATCGAAGCCGCGCGATGTTTCTCGAACATCGCGCGTCGCCTCTCTATCCATATCAATAAGCGCCCGACTTCTTGAAGTCCTTCAGCGCGGCATGCAGTGCGCCTTCGTCGTCTTTCGACAAGTCTTTGTTGTCTTCGATGCGCTTAATCAGATTGCCGTTGCCGGTCTTTAGGAACTCACGCAGGCCCTTTTCGAACGGGAGCACTTGCGAGACTTCGAGATCGTCCAGGTAGCCATTGTTCGCCGCGAACAGCGAAACCGACAGTTCCCACACTTGCAGCGGCTGATACTGCGGCTGCTTGAGCAGTTCCGTCACGCGGCGGCCCCGTTCGAGCTGCTTGCGGGTGGCTTCGTCCAGGTCGGAAGCGAACTGCGCGAACGCAGCCAGTTCACGATACTGCGCGAGGTCGGTACGAATACCGCCCGACAAATTCTTCACGACCTTGGTCTGAGCCGCACCACCGACGCGCGACACGGACACTCCAGCGTTAATAGCCGGACGAATACCCGCGTTGAACAGGTCGGTTTCCAGGAAGATCTGGCCGTCGGTAATCGAGATCACGTTCGTCGGAATGAATGCGGTCACGTCGCCTGCTTGCGTTTCGATGACCGGCAGTGCCGTCAGCGAGCCGCTCTTGCCCTTCACTTCGCCGTTCGTGAACTTCTCGACGTACTCTTCCGAGACGCGAGCCGCACGTTCCAGCAGACGCGAGTGCAGATAGAACACGTCACCCGGATACGCTTCACGGCCCGGCGGACGGCGCAGCAGCAGCGAAATCTGACGATACGCCCAAGCCTGCTTGGTCAAGTCGTCATAAACGATCAGCGCGTCCTGGCCGCGATCGCGGAAGTATTCGCCCATCGTGCAGCCGGCGTACGGCGCGAGATATTGCATCGCAGCCGATTCCGAAGCCGAAGCTGCCACGACGATGGCATAAGCCATCGCACCGGTTTCTTCTAGCTTGCGCACCACGTTCATGATCGACGAAGCCTTCTGGCCGATCGCGACGTAGATACAGATGAGGTCCTTGCCCTTCTGGTTGATGATCGCGTCGATGGCCACGGCGGTCTTGCCGCACTGACGGTCGCCGATGAACAGTTCGCGCTGGCCGCGGCCGATCGGCACCATGGCGTCGATCGACTTCAGGCCGGTTTGAACCGGCTGCGACACCGACTTACGCCAGATCACGCCCGGAGCGATCTTTTCGATTGCGTCGGTCATCTTCGCGTTGATCGGGCCTTTGCCGTCGATCGGGTTGCCCAGCGCATCGACCACACGGCCGACGAGTTCCGGACCCACCGGCACTTCGAGAATGCGGCCCGTCGTCTTGACGATGTCGCCTTCCGAAATGTGCTCGAATTCACCGAGAATAACGGTGCCGACCGAGTCACGCTCGAGGTTCAGCGCGAGGCCGAAGGTGTTGCCCGGAAATTCGAGCATTTCGCCCTGCATCACGTCCGACAGGCCGTGGATACGAACGATACCGTCGGTCACGGAGATCACGGTGCCCTGGTTGCGAACGTCTGCGCTCGCTTCAAGGCCCTGGATCCGGCTCTTGATCAGCTCGCCGATCTCAGAGGGATTGATCTGCATTATTCGCTCCTGATAAGTCAATTCTATTTAAGTCAATTCTATTGCGTGCCAGCTAAGAGATGCGGTTGACCGCTGCTTATCTAAGCTTAGGCGGTCAGAGCCGTCTGCATGCTGGCGAGACGCGCGCGGACAGAGGTATCGAGCACTTCGTCGCCAACCGTTACGCGCACGCCGCCAATCAGCGACGAGTCGACCGAGACGATCGGTTTCAGCTTGCGCTTGAACTTGCGTTCGAGGTTGCTGACGAGGTCGTTAAGCTGTTCGCCTTCGAGCGGGAATGCACTCACGATCTGCGCGTCAGCCGCGCCTTCGCGAGCTTTCTTCAGCTCGTCGAACTGGACGGCGATTTCCGGCAGCAGCGACAGGCGGTGGTTTTCCACCAGCATGCCGACAAAATTCTTCGCCTGAGCATTACCTTGCGCGAGCGGCGACTTCACTGCCGCGAGCAGCAGCTCGACGATTTGCTGACGGTTCACTTTCGGGTTCGAAGCGACCGACTTCACTTCGAGCAGACGCGCAACCTGTGCCAATTCCTCGACGAAACCGGACCAGCCCGCGAGATCGCCGCTTTCGGCTACGCGGAACAGCGCTTCTGCGTAAGGACGAGCGATGGTTGCAAGTTCGGCCATGATCAGATCTCGGTTTTAAGTTGATTCAGCAGATCGGCGTGCGCCTTCTGATCGACTTCGCGCTTCAGAATCTGTTCAGCGCCCTTGACGGCGAGCGTAGCCACTTCGCCACGCAGCGCTTCACGCGCCTTGACGATCTGCTGGTCGGCGTCAGCCTTGGCTTGCGCGACGATGCGCGCGGCTTCGGCCTGAGCGTTGGCCTTGATTTCTTCGGCGACGGCGGCGGCGCGCTTCTCGGCGTCAGCGATACGCTGCTGACCGTCCGTACGCACTTGCGCGAGTTCCTGGTCGACGCGCTTGTGCGCAGCTTCTAGTTCCGCCTTGCCCTTGTCGGCTGCGGCGAGGCCATCGGCGATCTTCTTCGAACGCTCGTCGAGGGCGTTGATCAACGGCGGCCACACGAACTTCATCGTGAACCACGCAAGGATCAAAAACACGACCATTTGCGCAAACAGGGTTGCGTTGAGATTCACGGTTTTTTTTTTCCTTAAACGTTGCTTGTTCAGGAGTGAAACGGTTAAAAGGCGCCTCTCGGCTTGTTTAGCTCGATCAGCGCCTCACCCGTTCCGTTTAGCGTCTTCAGAGAATCAGACGAAACTTCCGAGGAACTTCAGCCCGCGAGCTTCGAGAGCAACGGGTTCGCAAACGCAAACAGCATTGCCACACCAACGCCGATCAGGAACGCCGCGTCGATCAGACCTGCCAACAGGAACATCTTGGTTTGCAGCGGATTCATCAGTTCCGGCTGGCGGGCGCATGCTTCAATGTACTTGCCGCCCATCAGACCGATACCGATACAGGCGCCGATTGCACCCAGGCCGATGATGATGCCGATACCGATGGCGGTCAGACCCTGAATGTTGGCGATGAAAACTTGCATGATCACTCCTTTGATTAAAGACTTTGGAACTGGATTTATAAAAGTTGAAACCTAAGCGACTCTTAGCCTTACTGCCTGATCAGTGCGCGTCGTGTGCCTGACCGATGTACACCAGCGTCAGTATCATGAAGATGAACGCCTGCAGCAGCACGATCAGAATGTGGAAGATCGCCCAAACTGTACCTGCGACCACGTGGCCGATGAAGCCGAGAATCGAGGCGTCCGCGCCGAAGTGCCATATGCTGCCAAGCAGCGCGATCAGCAGGAACAGCAGTTCGCCTGCATACATGTTGCCGAACAACCGCATGCCGAGCGAAATCGTCTTGGCGACGAACTCGATGATGTTCAGCGCGAGATTGGGAATCCACAGCAGCGGATGCGTGCCGAACGGAGCGGACAGCAGTTCGTGCACGAAGCCGCTGGCACCCTTGATCTTGAAATTGTAGTATATTATCAGCACGAACACGCCGAGCGCGATGCCGATGGTACCATTCAAGTCAGCCGTCGGCACGATGCGATGATAGGGGAGGGCATGCTCCAGACTCAGCCAGCCAATCATGCGGCCCGGCAGATCGACGGGGATGAAGTCGAGCGAGTTCATCAGGGCGACCCAGACGAACACGGTCAGCGCGAGCGGTGCGATGAAACGGCGGCTGCCGTGGATCATCGACTTCGACTGATCTTCGACCATCTCGACGAGCATCTCGATGGCACACTGCAAACGGCCCGGCACGCCGGACGTCGCATGGCGCGCCGGGAGACCGAGAATGACGATGGTGAGGACGCCGCATACGATCGACCAGAACAGCGTGTCGAGATTCCAGACGTGGATGTCGAAGATCGACGTCTGTGTATGCGTGGAAAGATTCTGCAAGTGGTGCGCAATGTACTCGGACGGATCCAGAGCGTGCGTTCCTTCGCTAGCTGCCATTAAAGCCACCCAAATTGTCGAAAATCTTGCGCCGCCTATCGCCGGCCGAATCGACGCTTTGCGTTCGTCTTCTCCGGGGCGAGAGGCCCGAGCGCGGCAGAAAAACCGCGCCTTTCTTATACTTGATTTCGTGATGCCTGCTTCGAATGCTACTTGCGGCCGCTACTTGCGGCCTTGCATTACCGCATTTACCTGGGACGTCATGCGCGCGCGGCACACGCTCAGCGCAACGCCATGGCAACCCAGTAAGTCTTCAGGGCGACGATGTACGTGACGAGCGGCGGCAGCCACAACGCGCTCTTGTACCAAAACGCGATCGCCACGAACATAGCAATCGTCACTCCCATTTTGAGAGTTTCGCCGACCATCCAGCTCATGATCGTCTCCGCGCCGCTCTTCGCTTTCAGGCGCGCAGCGAACAATACGCTCGGCACCCAGCACGATTGCTCCTACCAGTAAGGCAGACAGCGCAGCATCTCCCCTCCCGGCGGCTTGTAGAACAGCCACACAGCAGTGTCGCACCCAGGGACAAAATACCATTGCGCCGCCACTACCTTGAAGGACGTGATACGCGGTGGATGACTCACTTCCGGGCCAAACAGCTTCTCTGCCTGATCCCGCGTGAGCGGAACGATATTGATATTGTTATCTTGCGCTTCGGCATCCCACGATTCATTCGATGATGCGCGCGGGTGTTGTCCGGTAGTGCCCTTCGTGCTGGTTTTGTGAGCGTCGGATTCCATGTTTTCTGTCCGCTCTGCATCGCTAGAATTTGCTCTCGCACCGTCTTCAAACTTTCAACCTAAAGTCCGTAGAATCACCGCACGCTTTAGAGGTAGTCTAGCTGATAAATCTGGTGGATTGTAAGTGATTGTCCTCGGGAATTCAATAGCTTAGGTGCGTCAAAAGCCAAGCGGACGAACCTTAAAATTTGGTCTCAAAAGTCCAAATTTTCCTGCAATTGCAAGGAGATTTTCATATAGCGCCTGAACATGCACTGACCGTCAGATGAACGCCCAACCGATGACTACTGCCATTATCCAGAACGGTATCGCTACCATGTGGAAAGGCGTCCACATGCCCTTTTCGCCAAACAAACGCACAGCAATGAGATTCGCCAGCGACCCGATCGCCACGCCGAAGCCGCCGACGCTCACGCCGAACGCCAACGCGCGCCAGTCCTTCGAGAACTCCGCGAGCACAATTGCCGCCGGCACGTTGCTGATGCCCTGCGACAAAACGGCGCCTGCCGCATAAGCTCGCACAGGCGTGTCGATGCCGAGGTGCGCGATGGTATCGTGAATGGCGGGCAAGGCGGCCGCGCTCCGCAGCACGATGAACATCAGGATGAAGATAAGCAGCAGCAGGAAGTCGATCCTTAACAGGATTTCGCGATGCCACAATAGAAAGCCGATGGCGAGCGCAACGAGCGCCGGACCGACATGATGCGCGTCCGCGAGCGCCACAAACACGCCGAACGCAATCACGCTTATGCCGCACAACACGCGATCGACGCGATGCTCCTCGACATCGCCCGAAAGATCGAGCGGCTTCGCGCGGAACATAGCGAACGTAACGATGCCGAGCAGCGCCATCAACGCTGCGTACAAGGGCAGCAGCGTCCAGACGAACGCGCCGAACGACATGCCGCTGCGCTGCCACAGGAACAGATTTTGAGGATTGCCGAGCGGCGTGAGGATCGAACCGGCATTGACCGATAACGCGATAAGGATCACCAATCGTTTGATTGGCAACGGCGCGAGCTTGTGCAACGAAAGCGCAAGCGGCACGACGGCAAACAACGCGACATCGTTGGTTAATACAGTAGAAAGCGCCGCCGCGAGCGCAATGAGCAGCAGCGCGAGCGTGCGCTCATTGTAGATGTGATGCACGAGCTTGTGCGCGGCCCATATCAGGAATCCTGACAATTCGATCGCCTTCGTCAGAATGAGAAGGCCTGCGAGCGTGAACACAGTCTGCCAATCGACGAGACCGAGCAGCGAGATCAACGGACGCGGATGCGCGATCTGCAGGACGATCAGCGCGAACACGAAAATCGACAGAACCGGCTCCTTTGAGACGACCTGCCAGATACGCGCGAACAAGTCCGATCGTAGCTGCTTGACATTGGCTTCTGACATCAAGCCGCCGGTGTCGGCGCTTCGATGCTGCCGCGCAGCTTAGTGAGAATGCCTTCGAGCGAATCAAGATTGCCGAAGTCGATGGTCACCTTGCCGCGTCCACGGCCGCCGAGCTTGATCTTTACGTTCGCGGCCAGCAGGTCCGACAGTTCTTCTTCGAGACGGCACGTGTCGCGGCCGCCATCGTTGGCAACGCTCGCTTTCTTGGCTGGCGCTTCCTTCGTGGTTTGCGCAACGAGGCGCTCGGTTTCACGCACGGACAGACGGCGATTCACAACCACATTCGCAAGCTGAATCTGCGTAGCGGCATCGACGGCGAGCAGCGCGCGGGCGTGGCCCATGTCGAGATCGCCGGCGAGGAGCATTGTCTGGACGGGTTGCGCGAGGTTCAAAAGACGCAGCAGGTTTGATACCGCGCTGCGCGAGCGGCCAACCGATTCCGCCGCCTGTTCATGCGTGAAGTCGAATTCATCGAGCAGACGCTGGATGCCCTGCGCCTCTTCCAACGGGTTCAGATCTTCGCGCTGGATGTTCTCGATCAGCGCCATAGCAGCCGCGGCTTGATCTGGCACGGTTTTTACCAGCACCGGCACTTCTTCAAGACCGGCGAGACGTGCCGCGCGGAAACGGCGCTCGCCCGCGATGATTTCGTATTTGTCGTCGCCAATAGTGCGCACGAGAATCGGCTGCATCAGACCTTGCGCGCGGATGCTCGCGGCCAGTTCCTGCAACGCACCCTCGTCCATGCGCGTACGCGGCTGATACTTGCCCGCCTGCATCTTTTCGAGCGGCAACACCGACGGCGTGCCCTCGCCGCACATGGCCTCCGTAATGTCGACGCTGCCGCCGAGCAATGCATCTAGGCCTCGGCCCAAACCCTTCTTCTTCATCACAGCGCTCATTTCGGTTCCTCCGTCGGTGCTCTTCGCCGCATCGAATGGGTTCGTATTATCGTGTTACTGTAGCGCGCGAACGCGCTCAATCATTTCCGTGCCGAATTGTAGATACGCTTGCGCTCCGCGCGACGAGCGGTCGAACACAACGCCCGGCAGGCCATAACTCGGCGCCTCGGCAAGACGCACGTTTCGCGGGATGACCACGTCGAACAGTTTGCTGCCGAAGTGTTCCTTCAACTGATCGGACACCTGCTGCTGCAAGGTAATGCGCGGATCGAACATCACACGCAGCAGGCCAATCACCTTCAGGTCGCGGTTCAGATTCGCATGGACCTGCTTGATTGTGTTGACGAGATCTGACAAACCTTCTAGCGCAAAGTATTCGCATTGCATCGGAATGACGACGCCGTGCGCCGCGCACAACGCATTCAGCGTCAGCAGCGACAATGCGGGCGGGCAATCGATTAACATAAAGTCATAGTTATTCTCTACTTCAGCAATGGCCGTGCGCAGAATGCGATCGCGGTTCTCCATCTCCACTAGCTCGACTTCTGCGCCCGCTAGCTCGCGGTTCGCCGGAAGCACGTCGTAGTTCAATGCTTCCGGGCGCAACTTGGCGTCGGAGAGTTTGACGCCATCGACGAGCACTTCGTAGACCGTGTTCTCACATGCAGCCTTGTCGATGCCGCTGCCCATCGTCGCATTGCCCTGCGGATCGAGGTCGATCAACAGCACGCGCTGGTCGAGTCCCGCGAGACTCGCCGCGAGGTTGACCGCCGTCGTGGTCTTTCCAACACCGCCCTTCTGATTTGCGACGCAGAAGATTTTTGCCATCGTTTAATGTCCTCGTTTCTACGCGGTCAGAAAATCAGCGGCTGACCGTCAACTAGCTTCGACGGCGACTTCGACCAGATGACGCTCGGCGTCGAGCATCGGCACCTGCAGACGTTCGATGCTCAGCGCCATCGCGCCTTCCGGCAAGCGCGCGATTTCGGCATCCGGGCGGACGCCCTTCATTGCGAGGATGCGGCCATCGTCCGTCAGCAGATGACGCGAAAATGTAACGAAATCGGCCAGTTCTGCGAATGCGCGCGACACGATTACATCGAATTTTCCTGGTACTTCTTGACCGGGACGCAATTGCTCGACGCGGCCGGTGACAACAGACAGATTCGGCAAGCCAAGTTGCGTCCTGGCCTGTGACTGGAACGCCGTTTTTTTGTGGACGATGTCGTTGAGCGTCACCTTCAGTTCCGGCAACGCAATCGCCAGCACGATGCCCGGCAAGCCGCCGCCCGAGCCCACGTCGAGCGCAGTCGCAGCGTTGCGCGCCTTGACGGCGAGCACGAGCGCGAGCGAATCGAGGATGTGCTGGATCATCATTTGCTGAGGCTCGCAGATGGCCGTGAGGTTGTACACAAAATTCCACTTTCCAAGCAGCGCGACATAGTCCAGCAGTGTCTGCTTCTGCGATAATGACAGCGCGAGCTTCAACTCTTCGGCGCCTGTGTCGAGCATCGCGGCGAGCGGTTCGTTACGCGTTTCCGTCATTGAACCGCCGTCGTATCGTTACTTCCTGCCGTGTCTCGATCACGGCGACCGAGGCCACGCTTGAGATGCACAATCAGCAAAGAAATGGCGGCAGGCGTGATGCCCGAGATACGCGACGCCTGTCCAATGGTCTCAGGCCGATGCTGCGTCAGTTTCTGACGTGCTTCGAACGAGAGCCCACGGACTTCCGCATAGTTGATACCTTCGGGTAAGCGCGTGTTTTCCTGCGCGCCCTTGCGGACGATTTCATCGGCCTGGCGATCGATGTAGCCCTGATATTTCACGCCAATCTCGATCTGTTCCTTGATCTGCGCGAGCAACACGGGATCATCGACCAGCGTGGCTTCGGGACCACAAGCGCCTTCTTTCAGGCCACAGATTCCGTCGTAGGAAACACCGGGGCGACGCAGCAGTTCAGCAAGACTGTATTCGTGGTCGATCGGCTTGCCGAGCAACGCGGTCGCTTCTGCAGCGGGCAAAATCTTCGGATTGACCCATGTTGAACGCAAACGCTCTGTTTCACGTGAAACAGCGTCACACTTGCGGCTGAAAGCGTCCCAACGAATGTCGTCGACAACACCGATTTTGCGGCCGATTTCGGTCAAACGCATATCGGCGTTGTCTTCTCGCAACGAAAGTCGGTATTCGGCGCGGCTCGTGAACATACGATAGGGCTCTGATACGCCGCGCGCCACCAGATCGTCGACCAAAACGCCGAGGTAGGCTTGATCGCGGTGCGGCGACCACGGCGCCTTGCCTTGCACTTGCAGACCGGCATTAATACCAGCCAGAAGCCCTTGCGCAGCAGCTTCCTCGTAACCCGTCGTGCCATTGATCTGTCCAGCGAAGAACAGCCCGTTAATTGCCTTAGTCTCCAGCGACGCCTTCAACGCCCGCGGATCGAAGTAGTCGTACTCGATCGCATAGCCCGAACGCAGGATATGCGCGTCTTCAAGGCCGCGCATCGAGCGAACGAGTTCCAGTTGCACATCGAACGGCAGGCTCGTCGAGATTCCATTCGGATAAAACTCATTGGTCGTGAGACCTTCCGGCTCCAGGAAGATCTGATGCGCATCCTTCAAAGCAAATCGATGGATCTTATCTTCGATCGACGGGCAATAGCGCGGCCCAACGCCTTCGATCACGCCGGTGTACATCGGCGAACGGTCAAGGCCCGAACGGATGATGTCGTGCGTTTGAGCGTTGGTATGCGTAACCCAACACGGCATTTGCTGCGGATGCTGCTCGACGCGACCTAAAAACGAGAAAACGGGGATCGGATCTAGATCGCCCGGTTGCTTTTCCAGCTTCGAAAAATCGATGGTACGGCCGTCGATTCGCGGTGGTGTGCCCGTTTTCAAGCGCCCTTGCGGCAGTTTTAGCTCTTTCAGCTGCGCCGACAACGAAACCGCCGCAGGATCGCCCGCTCGCCCGCCAACGTAATTATCCAGGCCCACGTAAATCTTGCCGTCGAGGAAGGTTCCAGCAGTAAGCACTACCACAGGTGCGCAAAATTGCAGTCCAACTTGCGTAACAACGCCAACCACGCGGTCACCTTTGACCATCAGGTCATCAACCGCTTGCTGGAAAAGCCAAAGATTCGGCTGATTTTCGAGCCTGTGGCGAATGGCCTGTTTGTACAGGAGACGATCGGCTTGAGCCCGTGTAGCTCGCACCGCCGGGCCTTTGAACAAATTGAGGATTCGGAATTGAATACCCGACTCGTCCGTCGCAGCCGCCATTGCACCACCAAGTGCATCGACTTCCTTGACCAAATGGCCCTTGCCGATGCCGCCAATCGACGGATTGCAGCTCATTTGGCCAAAAGTTTCGATGTTATGGGTCAAAAGAAGCGTTTTGCAGCCCATCCGAGCCGACGCAAGCGCCGCCTCAGTGCCTGCGTGACCGCCGCCAACGACGATCACATCAAATTCTGTGGGATAAAGCATGGAGATCTCGTGTGCGAACGATACGAACCTGAAAGAAGGGATATTAAAAAATTATATCAGCTTCCCGTCTGCCCCAAATTAGTCTGATCGGCATAGGCGAAAAAATGGCGTGTTTCATGTGAAACACGCCATAGCGAACGAAGCAACTCGTCGCGTTTATGCCACTTTTTGCTCAGTCCGAGATAGGTTTCAATGACTTGCGGGTTATGCTGAAATCATCCACCTTTCCCCTAGCGCGAACTCGCCTGTTTCTAGCACGTAGCCATAGTCAGAGATCTGCAGTGCGGCTCGCGCATTCTGCTCAATTAGCAGCGTTGCCACTCTGGTAACACGCAGCGCGCTAATGATGTGGAAGATCTCCTTCACAATCAGCGGCGCGAGACCAAGACTCCGCTCGTCCAGCATCAGCAGCTGCGGCTTGCCCATCAGCGCCCGCCCAACTGCAAGTATTTGCCGCTCGCCACTGGACAGCATGCCCGCCGCCTGTTTGCGCCGCTCCTTCAAACGCGGAAACAGCTTGAATACGTGATCTAACTGGTCCAGATAGTTTTTCTCCCGCGCGCTTCCGACGGTACGCACCCAGCACAAGATTGTTGTCCTCAACCGCCATCGACGAACAATGTTTCGCCACACGCCCGTGCTCCCACGCAAATGCGCGCCGATCGCCACATTCTCCAGCACAGTCATGCCGGGCAACATCTTCACGTGTTGAAACGTCCGCCCGATGCCGCGCTTCACGATTTCACGTGAAGCCAGCTTGTCGATCCGCTCGCCGTTGAATATGATCGCCCCGCTCGTCGCCTGAAGCACGCCCGTCACGAAATTGAACGTGGTCGACTTGCCCGCGCCATTGGGTCCCATCAGACCGACGATCTCGCCCACCTTTACCTCAAAACTAACACTAACGTCGTTCACCGCGACGAGGCCGCCGAACTCCTTTTCGGGTATCCGTATTGTGCGGTTGATATATGAGCGTGAAACCTCCTGTCACGTGATTCGACGACAAGTCGAAGCTTGCTCCCAAGAGCATCAAACACTTCGTCCAAAATCAAACATACTGCGAGCTATTTG